>JAMFSG010000009.1 GCA_026225155.1 Verrucomicrobiota bacterium | reverse complement strand
GGCATATTATAATTCTCCTTTTTGGCGCTTGCTGACGAAACTTGATATTTGGTTGATGGTGCTTAACGGAAAAGTGACCCAATCAGAATTGGTGAACTTGATGGAAAATTGTTTCTCGATGAAGCTGGTCAAATCAACGGCACCGAACGAATCAATATACCCGTAATTAAACAAATCCACCTCGTTGTTGAAATCCGGGTCGCTTTCCGGCACCCCGAATCGTTCCCGGATAAATTTTTGCAGCCCAGTCGCAATCTCTTGTATCTCCATAAATATATTTTGCTAAGTTTTTTAGATTCCAGCATTTAAGACTTGTCATCAAGGCTTTTCAAATGCCGCATAAAATCTGCCCGCGACGTGTTTAATCCCAGCGGAATCCCGCAGCGGGCCACGCGTTTGGCCGGGTTGCCCTGAACGACCGTCATCGGCGGCACGGACGTGGTCACCACGCTGCCCGCGCTGACAACCGATCCTTTACCGATGGTGACGCCGGGCAAAATTACCGCGCAGGCGCCAATGTAAACATCGTCCTTGATCGTGACTCCCATCTGCTCTTGAAAATGCGCCAGGATGGTGGAACGAATTCCAATGATGACCCGGTCGCCGATCGTCACTTGATCCGGGCAAGCTGTTTCGATCAATGCTCCGTAACCAATCCAGACACCGGTGCCGATGCGGACGCCGCGAAACCGATGCAGCGAAACCCGCAGGCGAAAGCCGCCCGGCAAGGACATTGCCATCTGCTGCAGCAAACGGTTCTTGATTCCAGCTAATGCTTTTTCCGGCATAAAATTAAATAATTCTTCAGGCTTTCCACCGGCCATCGCGCAAATAAAACGCGAGCGAACGGAACATCTGCGATTGCGCCCAGCGGTGCATCGGCACGTTGTCCCAGCCGAATTTCAATTTGCGCGAACGGAACGAGCCGTCGGGCTTGATCCAATTTTTTAAAATCCCCGCGATGACCGTGTCCAAAGTTTTTTGCAATTGTGGAAAATCTTTTTTCAGCAGCAGGCAGAGGTTGATGCACTCGGCGCAATCGTAAAGTTCGCACTGATAAATCGTCAGGCGCGGCGCTTTGGAAAACGGCCGCGGCATTCCATCGGCACCAAAAAGATTTTTCAAATAGTAATCCACCCCACGCGCCAGCGCGCTGCGGATTTTTTCGTCGCGCGTCTGCAAATAAATTTTCGCCAGCGCTTTCATCACGAAACAGGTGTGAAAATGATCCACAAAATCGCGCACGCCATCCACGGCGTAGGGCCACGAGCCGTCGGCATTTTGCGTTTCCAAAACGAAATTTACATTACGGTCGGCGATTTTAAGCAACGAATCATCGTTAAAAAATTTCGCGCCACTCACCAGCATCGTGGCGCGATACGCGGAAGCGTTGACAATTTTCCCCTGATCGTAAGGCGTGTAGGAACAGGTGTTGGCCGTTTCGGAAAATTTGAAATCTTTGATGTCCGTCGTCGCGTGGCGGATGATGGATTTGAGAATTTTTTCCCATTCATCACGCGGCTGCAATTTGTGAACCTGCAAAAAAGCCTCGAAAACATAAGGCGTAGTGGTGATCAGCGGCGTGCCGGTTTTGATGACGCCAACGCGCGTGACCCAATCAAACGGATAGCCCCAGCCAAATTCTTTGAAGCCGGGACTGCGGGATTTTTCCAGCTCGCGTAAAAAATGGACCGCCGTTTCGAGATGCTTCGCTTCGCCGGTCGCCTCGTGCAAGAACGCAAATCCCATCGCGTAATGCGCGTCAGCAATTGGCAGACGGATGCGATGATGAAAAAGCCGCCGCGCGCCGGGCAAAAATCCCTCGGAAAAAATCATTGGCGCAACCGCCGCCGTGCCGAGCAGTTTGTTTTTGTAATACAGCGCCTTCGCGCCGCGACCGACGGTTCCGGCAAAAAAGGATTGATGATCCCACGAGGTTTCGCCGTAGCTTTTCAGCCAGCCGGTGAAATTCGTCAATACGCCGGAAACATTTTCGGCGGCGGGAGCGATGTTATTTGCAGACGACATTCAGTTTGTTTTTGCGGACTCGTTGACGACTCGAAAATTATCCACTTTTTTCAAACGAAAAACGGAGCGGAAAATATTTTTCAATTTTTTCATCTGGTCGGCGCGATGAAATTTCATCAACTCATCGGAAATGGGACGCTTCACGCACCGGATCGCCGCCCAGAAATATCCAAACAACAAAGCGAGGCCGCCGACAATATATGGTTTTTTGGCCAGACGATAAGTGACGCGAAATAATTGCCAGACGGGCGAACCGCCGAGGTAATAATCTTTTTCGCCGTAGGAAAAAAGCGCGACAACTTCGCTGCGTTCCGCCGTGCCCATCGAACGATGATGATGATAGCGCTTGTCGGCGAACGAACGCACGGTCCAACCTTTCATCCGCGCAGCCATGACAGCGATCCAATCCACGCCGCCGGCGGGATTCGCGATGTAGCCGCCGATTTCGCGGAAACATTCGCGGCGGAAAAGTTGCACCGGCCCGGCAACATAATTTTCGCCTTCAAAACTGTCGCGCGTGGAATCATAGCCGCCTTCCTGCGTGAACGGCGTGCCGGCGACACCGAGTTTCGGATCTTCGGAAAATTTCCGCATCAGAAATTCCATGTAATCCGGCGCAAACGAAGTGTCGGCATCCAGATTTCCCAAAACACCAAAATCCAAGTTTTGCGATTGTGCGACCGCATGGTTCACGGCATTCGCTTTCGCGCCAAAACTGCGGCCTTCGCGTTTAGGATTTCGGACGAGTATGATCCACGGGAATTTTTGCGTATAGCATTGAACGATTTCCGCTGTGCGATCGGAAGAACCGTCATCAATGATGATCCAGCGTTCCGGCAGTTGCGTCTGCGCAACCACCGAAGCAAGTGTCAAGGCAATGAATTTTTCTTCATTCCTGGCCGGCGTGATGAGAATGTATTTCATGTCTTCAGACCGTCCGCCATTTCGTCTTCGACGACAATTTCAGCTTCAATCGGCGCGGCCAACGGTTTGGGCAGATCAATTGAGATCAGGTAGAAAATAAACCAGACTGGATGCAATGCTTTGAAGGCCGCTTCCGTCCAGTTGTATAACACGAAGGCGGCCAAAAATCCGAGCCGGAACCGGGCGAATTCAAAGCTGGAGAAAAGCATTTTGGAACCTTTCCAAAAGGCGCTCAAAATCAAAATCACCATCAGTCCCAGCCCGATGAGGCCAAGGTTCAAATAGGTTTCCAGATAGCCGTTGTGGGCTTGAACCGGCTGCCACCACCAGATTTTCCAAAGCCGATCCCGCCGTTCGCCGAGCCAAAAAGTTTCAAAGCCGGTGCCGACAATCGGATTGATGGGAACTTGCAAAACCGAGCGCCAGACCTTGGTGCGGTCCGTCAAAGTGGGATCTTTGCCCAATGAAGCGATGATCATATCAGACAAGCCAAAACAAAACTGTGCGACCAGCAACACCACAATTCCAGTCACGAGATAAAAACCCAGCCTGCGTTTGTCCACAAACCGGAGCCCTAAAAACAAAACCGTCAACATGGCGATGAACAGCGTCAACATCGAAGTGGAACTGCGCGCCATTTTGAGTAGCCAGACGACCATCACAAAGAAAAATCCGCACAGCAAAAGTTCATTCCGCCGGGCGCGGGTTTTTTCCAGTTTCCAGGTTTTTTGGAATTGCCAGAAAAAAAAGAAACCGAGGATCAAACAAATGCAGCCCAGGGAATTTTTGTCGGTCGTGATCCCCGTGCTCGTGGCGGAGCCCGACCACGGATCGAATTGGCGGCCCCATTGCGGATAATATTTTATGAACAAAATGGAAACTGGCAGGAGCACATACGCGGACCGTTTCATCAGCCGGATAAAAGATTCCTCAGGATCCGGCTCGGTGAACAACACCAGCGCCATGATGGGATGGCCGAGAATCTTGATCCAACGCTTGAAAGAGACGAATGGAAAATCCGACCACAGCACTGACACCAGGCAATAGATCAAAAAAAACGCCAGCCAGCGGTTGTGGCTGATGACTTCTTTGAGACTCACCCGCCGTTTTATCAGGACATAGGCGCCGCCCACGATCAATGCGAAATAAAATGCCGCATCCACCGGGCTGCCTTCTTCCAACGAGGCGCCGCCCACCGACCAGCCATACATATCCAGCCATTGCGAAAAACTGCGCGACCCGATGATCAACAGCCAGAGCGTCGGCAACCAAAGGGCGCTGGTGACATTCGGCTTTTCGCGGATGTCACGGCGAAAAAACCAGGCGATAAGCCCAAGACACAACAGCGATGCGACAATTGGAGGCATTGATGGGGACGCGATTTTTTACGGATGCCGGCTCAATTTGTCTTCGCAAAAAAATCTTTGATGGCAGTCGCGACGTAACGGATCATTTCATCTGTCAACTCCGGGAAAATCGGCAGTGATAAAATGCGTGATTGGTTGGCGTATGCGGCGGGAAAATCCGCTGGTTTATGGCCGAGATAGGAATAGGCCGGATAAAATGGCAGTGCTTTCGGATAATTCAAAACGGTGCCGATCTCTTTTTCGCCGAGGAATTTTTTCAGCGCGTCGCGTTTTTCCGTGCGGATGACGTAGAGATGATAAACGTGGTCGCGGTCGGCGGCGACTTTCGGCGTGATGAGGTCGCCGACGCCGGCAAGCAATTCGTTGTAACGCGCGGCCACTTTGCGGCGCGTGTCCGTCCATTTTTGCAAATGCGGAACTTTCACGTTGAGAATCGCCGCTTGCAAACCATCAAGGCGGCTGTTGATGCCTTCCATGATGTGTTCGCCTTTGCCGCCGTGGCGCGCATACGTCGCGCACCAATCGGCGAGTTTATCGTCGTTTGTCACGAGGCCGCCCGCGTCGCCGTAAGCGCCGAGATTTTTTCCGGGATAAAACGAGAATGTCGCCGCGTTGCCAAATGTGCCGACCAATTTTCCTTTGTAACGCGCCAAGTGTGATTGCGCGCAATCTTCGATCACCCACAAATTATTTTTTTTGGCGATGGCCATGATCGCGTCCATGTCCGCCGGTTGACCGTAAAGATGAACGGGAATAATTCCGACTGTGCGCGGAGTGATTTTGGATTCGATCTGTGCGGCATCGAGATTGAAAGTATCTTTTTCCGTATCCACAAAAATTACTTTGCCGCCCGCTTGCGTGATGGTTTCCGTTGTTGAAATCCATGAATGCGACGTCGTGATGACTTCGTCGCCCGGCTTAATGCCGAGGCCGCGCATGACGATGTAAAGTGCGTCCGTGCCGTTCGCGCACGACACGCAATGTTTCACGCCGAGCGCTTCCGCCCAAAGTTTTTCGAACTTGTCCACGTGCGGCCCGCGAATATAAGCGGAGTTGGTGATGACGTCCTGGATGGCCGCATCAATTTGCGGTTTGATCGTCAGATATTGCGCGTGCAGGTCAACGAACGGTATTTTCATAATTGGAGATAAAATAAATTTTCAAAAGCTGCGTAAAAATTTTGCCGGATTGCCGACGTAAATGCCGGACTTGGTGATGTCTTTCGTCACGACTGAACCGGAACCGATGACAACATTATCGCAAATCGTCACGGCCAAAACGGTCGAGTTCGTGCCGATGCTGACGTGATTGCCGATTTTCGTCGCCGCCCAAAGATCGCGATTGTTGTTCGCCGGGCCGCCGGTTTTGAAAAGATCATTGATGAACATCACGCCATGCGAAATCACGCAATCATCACCGATCGTCACCAAATCGCAGACGAACGCGTGCGACTGGATTTTGCAACGCTTGCCGATGACCGCGCCTTTTTGAATTTCCACAAACGGCCCGATGAAAGTGCCGTCGCCAATCGTGCAGCCGTAAATGTTCGCCGGCTCGACGACCGTGACATTCTCGCCGAACTTCACGTCCACGATGCCGATTTTTTTGATGCGCGGTTCACCCATAAAATTATTTCGTGTTGCCGGAATTTGCCTGTTCCAAAATTGAAACCACCGTGCGCGCGTGCGCCAAGCCGGTCAACGGCGTGGTTTTATTTTTGATGGATTCGACGAAATGTTCCGCCTCAACTCGCAGCGGTTCGATGAATTTCACCTGCGGCAATAAAATATCACCGCTGCGATAATTGAATTCCGGCGGCCGCGGCGCGTCGAAATCCATGTTCTCGCCGAGCACCGCTTTTTTATCAATGCCCTTGTCGTAAATTGCGATTTTGTCATCCGCGATGTCGTCATACACGACCATTTTTTTCGAGCCGACGACGATCATCTTGCGCACTTTTTGCGGATCAAGCCAACTGACGTGGATGTTCGCCATGATTTTATTCGGATATTTCAGGCTCAAAAAAACCACGTCATCAATGCCGTCCTGCATGTAAGCCATGCCCTGGCGCGAAACGGAAACCGGCGTCGGATCGCCCAGCCAATATTGAATGATGCTGATGTCATGCGGCGCAAAGTTCCACAGCGCATCAATGTCCGAACGGATACGACCGAGATTCAAACGCTGGCTGTAAATGTAACGCACCTCGCCGAGGTCGCCGGTATCAATCAGTTTTTTGACGTAACGCACGGCGGAATTGTAAATGAACGTGTGACCGACCATGACGACGAGATTTTTCGCCGTCGCTAATTTCGTCAATTCGTCCACTTCCGAAACTTGCGTGGCCAATGGTTTTTCGACAAAAACATTTTTACCCGCTTCGAGCGCCTGTTTCGCCAGCGTAAAATGCGAGGCGGCGGGCGTCGCGATGATGATCGCGTCCACTTCGGGATCGGCCAAAACCGTCGCGGTGGAATCAATGGTTTGCGTGCGTGGAAAATTGGTTTGCACAAATGCGCGGCGTTCCGCGCTTGCGTCCACGACATATTTCACCGTCGCATTTTTCAGCGATGAAAAATTCCGCAGCAAATTCGGACCCCAATAACCGCAACCGAACTGCGCCAAAACAAATTTATCTTTCATAAATTTTTTATCTCTCGGTAGAATTTTATTTTACGCCGCCAAACCAATTTCCATATCGTCCGTCAAAATCGTCTCCGTAAATTTTCCAGCCGTTTCCGTTGGCTTGAAAGTTCGCAGCCGCAATCCCGGCAAATTCTCATCGCCATGCACGGGCAATTTTATTTTCACCGCGCCGTTAATTTTTTCAAAAGTCGCCGCGCGCCGTTTTTTGAACCACGCAACCGCTTGCGATGCGGTCGGAAACCAAGCGCCTTCTTTTTTCAAACTTTCCAAAAACTGAATGTAAAAATCGTCCCACAAACGTTCCGGCGCGATGCTGCGATCATGCCAGTTCACCGTCAGCGTGCCGCCGAAACGGACAGCGTTTTGAATCAATTTGCCGACAATTTTTTCCGCCTGCTTTGGCGATAAATTCAAATAGGACGGATAAAACAATGCCGTGTCCATGACGTGCATCGGCAGCTCCAGCATTTTTGAAACAGATAACGGCTTGAAAACTTGCGTCGTCCCCGCGCGATAACCGACCGTTTGATTGTAACCGACCGTTGAATCATAATCGAATCCCGCCGCTTCCAAAATCGCCGGTGATTGCTCGTTAAAATAAAGCCAGTGCATCCGCACGCCAGTTTCTGCCGCGCCATTACTGCGGGAAATTTTTTCTTTTTCCGCGCGGCCTTTGTCGCGGTCGCGCCACGCATCAATTCCGTGCAGGCCAATTTCATTTCCGTTCGCGCGCAATTTTTTCAGTTCGTCGCGGATGTCGTCCACGTCATATTCCGTTGCGCGTTTCAAATGCCGGCGACCGTTGACATCTTCGCCGGAATCGCCTTTGTTCGGAACCACAAAAAAAGTTGAATTCAGTCCTTTTTCAATCTCAACGTAACGGTCGAACTGATACCAAAAATCTTCCGCAAGACCGAGATGCACCAGCGGCAACGAACCGGCCGCCGACCAATTTTTCCAAAGTTGCGCCGCCGTTTTGCGGCCGCGAAAACCATCCAGCACCGAACCGATCGTGGCGCGATATAAAAACCCAAACATTGTGTGGTCGCACTTATGATTGCGGATGCCGACGTGATCAACGTCGTGCGTCAGGCAGGCGATAAAATTATGGGCGGCAGGAATCGGCGGAATTTCCACCAACGGAATTTTGGCGGCGAGAATCAAATCGCGCAGCAACGTGATGTGTAATTCCAGCGTCGGGATTCTCGCGTGATTCGTCGGCTGACCTATCGTCAACAAATGCCGAATCTCCGAAAATAAATCATAGCCAATGCGAATAATTGTTTGCCCGTTCGCGGCGGCTTTTTGTATCGCCGACAATTGTAAAAATTCTTCCTGCAATTCGCTTTCCACATTTTTGCCGAACGTCGCGCAGCTTCCATAAACCGGAATTTTCTCGCCGCGATAATTCAAAGTCGTGTTCGCTCGTGGCGAGTTAGTTTGGTTTTCGCCGGTGTAAATCAAAACGAGTTTTGCGTTCGTTTGCGGAATTTCTGTTCGCGTGCAGAGCAAGATTTCAACTTCATTGCCAGCGACAAAAAATTCCCAAGGCGTTTTGAACAGTTCAAAAAATTCCCGGATAACCGGCTGCTCTTCATCTTTGGCAAAAACTGAAATCATCAAAATTCCGGCGCGTTTTATTTTTTGTCCGCACTGATTTCTTCAAACAGGCCGACCGGTTTCAACGGCGGCACTGGCGGTTGCGATCTGGTTTCGCGGGACAAACCCAGAAGTTCGCCGACGCGGTTCAGAAAACTTTCCTTGGCGCGGCTCCAGCGTTGCGTTTGATAGATTGCCTGGCCGCGCTGCGTGATTTCGCTGACGGCGTCCGGCTGCGTGCAGGCGAATTCAATTTTTTTGGCGAGGTCAGCGACGTTGCCCAGCTCAAAAAAGATCAAATCTTCCGCACCAAAATAATCGGTGATGCCGGGCGCGCGCGGCGCGATGACCGGCTTGCCGAGCGACAGATATTCAAAAATGCGCGTGGGCGTGTTGATCTCGGTGAAGGCGTTCAGGCGATTCGGAATGATGCCGACGTCGCAGTCTTGGATGGCGACCGTGATTTCGTCCAGCGTTTTGGCGCCAAGATGATGGACGACATCGGACAAATTATTTTTCCTGACGTAATCCATCACGGAATCAAGGAACGTCGTCGTCGCGCCGTAAATCCGCAATTCTGCGTTCGGAATTTTTTCGCGGCAAAGTTTCAAAGCTTCCACCGCGAGATCAAGACCGTTGCGTTCGACAATCGAGCCGTGATACATGATGACAAACGGCTTGGCGGGATTCCGTTTTTCGTAATCGCGTTCGTCGCGGAATTTGAAAATGGTTTCGTCCGGCACGTTCATCAGCACGAGGATTTTTTCCGGCGGACAACTGCGCGCGGAAAATATTTTTTTGCAGGCGAGGTTCACCGTGATGACTTGGTCCACAAAACCGATGCTGATTTTTTCCAAAAACTTGAGCAGCCGGACGCCAAAACTTTTTTCCTGAAGGCCAAAAATCGTGACCATCAATTCCGGCATTGGATCGTGCAGGTCCAAAATGATTTTTGCGCCGAGCAATTTCGGGATGAGTCCGCTAAAAACCAGGAAGTCCGGCATGTTGTGGACGTGGACGAGACGGTAGCGTTTTTTGAAACTCCAGGCGGTCAGCAGAAAAAATGAACTGACCAGAAAGCTCAAATACAGGAACACATAGTTGAATTTCCCACCGCGCCGGCGTTTCAACGGAACGTGAAACACATTGATGCCATTGATGATTTCATGCCACGGTTCATCGACGTTCTCGCGGAGACAGATGACATCCACGTCCATGCCGGCCCGGCCAAGCGCCTCGGCTTCGCGGCGCGGACGCGGATCGGACGCGTAGTAGGAATACAAAACCACGGCGGCGGATTTACCTTTGAGCGAATTTTCTTCGGGCGACGGAACGGAAGAATGCAACCGGCCGGAAAAGGTTTCGGAGGCCGCCCAGCGCGTCGTGTCCGAATTGGTTTCACGATACCATTTCGCAACTTCCCGGGGCAGCGCCTGCCAATATTGGCCTTCGTAATTTTCTTTGACGTGCCGGAGAAAATCTTCATACAAGGCCACGGAAAATTCAGCCGGCTTGATGCGCGCACGATCAAAGCCAACGTAATCGGGATGCACGTTGATCAAGGCCATGCCGCCGCGTTTCACAATCCAATCCAGTTTTTTCTTCCAAATATCGGATGTAGTTTCCCGTAGGACCAAAAACATCGTGGAATCTTGCGGCAGTGTATAGGGCAGTTCGACATAACCACTGCCATTCGGCCGGGAAACCCAGAATGGAAAAATCGTCCGGACGCCGTCGGGTTGCGGCTCGAACGGATCCGTGTCAAACGTCGAGGCGTCATATTGAATGTCCAATTCGCGCAGTGATTCGCGGTCGTGCAGCATGAAGCCGGAACGAAAGCCGCTTGCGCCCCATGCTTTCACATAATGATTGATGCTGCGTGCGTTTTCGGAAAATTCTTCGCGCCGCCAGTAAAGTTTGCCATCGTGCCGCAAATCATGGACGCCGACTTCAAATCCATTTTGCGCGAGTTCGGCACGCAGTTCAGGCGAAACCCGATATTCGCCTTCGGGAATAAAATTGAAGGATGAACGGAAACCAAGTTCGCGTTCCAGTTGCATCAGTTGCCGGCATTTTTCGAGGCCTTCGAAACCTTCCACGTCATGCGTCAAGACGAACGCGAATTTTTTGCCGTCCGGCCAGCCCGGCCAGCGGGCGGGAATTTCCCCGGCGGCTTCGTTGATCGGCCAGGTGTGTGCGTGCAACCGCCGTTGACGGTCCGCGAGCATCCGGCGCAGCCTGATCCGCACACCCCACGGAATGTAGGGCTTTAATCGGTAATAGAGCCGTTTGCTGTTAATCACAGTTCGGAGGAAAATGACTCCCGCTCAAGGCCTCGCGGCCGTGCGGGAGAAACAGTTTTCAAAAATTTCAAACGTCGGAGAGGAAATCCTTGTGCAAACGCGAAGGGATGTAGTGCTTGGTTTTGTTCAACACCGCCGTCACGTTCGCTTTCGATTGCGCCAGCAATGCGTTCGCCTGTTGGACGACTTGCTGGTCGGTTTTTTCCGATTCGATCACCAGCATCACGGTGTCCATGAAACCGGCGAGGCGCGAAGTCACGCTCGTCGGGCTGACCGGCGGCATGTCAAAAATAATGTAATCGTAATCGCTCGCCTTAAGTTTCGGGATGAGCGAGGCAAAACGCTTGGGCAACGCGCGCGGCAATTTGTCAGTGACGGTATCTTCGGTGACGACGTAAAGATTCTCCTGCACCATCGCGCCGTCGCGTTTTTCACTTTCCAGCGCATCATCCAACTTGCAATTGGCGCGGCCGCGAAAATATTGCTGCGCCGTGCCGTTTTCCTGGTTCATGTCCACAAGCAATACGCGTCCGTCGCCAGTTTCAGAAAGCGATGAGGCCAGTCCCGCCGCAATCGTGCTTACGCCGGCGCCTTTGTGCGTGCTGGTCACGGCCACCAGTTTAGGTTTGCGCGTGAGATTGATGGATTCAAAATAAACCACCAGCCGGTCGCGCAACGCGTCATAATAGGAATCAAAACGCCGGTTGATTTCCCATGCCATGACTTCCAATGATCCATCTTTCGCCGGCACCATGGCACCATTTTCGGCCGAACCATTTTGGTAAGCCAATTGTCGCCGATTGCTTGCGCCCACAAACCGGCCGCGGCTGTTGTGGTTCAAATCGGGAATGGAAAGGAAGAACGGGATTTTCAGTTTGTTCTGGATGTCAATCGGCCGCTTGATGGAACGGTCTAAGAAATACTCGATTGCAAAAGCCAAACCCAAACCCAAGGCCAGTCCGCCGAACATCAGCATGGATAAGGTCCGAAAAAATTTCTTCTTATCTTTGTAAGGCGGTGTCGGCGACTCCATCAACGGCAGGTTGGAATTTTTTCCCGACCCTAATTGTTCCTTGATGCGTTCCTCGGTCAGCGAATTGGCAAAGCTGGTGTAAAACTTTTCCTGCATCTCTTTTTTACGCTGCAATTCTGAAATCCCGGCTTCCGCATCACTTAATTTATTGGCCGCGGTTTGAATGTTGGCCAATTGTTGCTGCAACATTTCTATGCGGATCGGCAAGGAAGTAAATCCCGGCACGGCAGTCGAGGAGGCTACGGTTGAATCGGATGGGACATAAGCGATGTCGGTCAGGGTGGGATAGTTGGTTTCCAGATCGGTTTTAGTTTTAGTGACGGCGGCAATCTCGTCCCCTACTTCCTTGACCAGCTTGTTTCCATCCGTGTATCCCAGTTGCAAATAATCAGCCTGCCGTTTCTGGAGATAAGCCAGACGCGTCAAAGCTGACTGATATTTTGCCAGTTGATCCGGCGGGGCTTGGGCGCCCGAAACGAGATTGGTGGCCTTGTCGGATTTCGGCACCGGCTGGTTCTTCAACGTCGCCTGATGTTCCGCCAACTCGGTTTGCGCTTCAAAAATTTCCGATTTCAACTGGTTGATTTCATCCGAAAATGATTTTTCGGCGGCGGAAATATCAATGACGCCCGCGTCGCTTTTGGCTTGCCGCAATTGTTTGT
>JAMFSG010000059.1 GCA_026225155.1 Verrucomicrobiota bacterium | reverse complement strand
CTTGTGGATCTTCGTGAGCAGCGAGCCGGACGCCATCGGGATGATGGTGTGCTGCGGTGCGCGCCAGCCGAGCTGTTCGGCAATCTCATACGCCATGCTCTTGGAGCCTTCGGCGTAATAGGGACGCATGTTGACGTTCACAAACGCCCAGCCGAATTTGCCGGCGATCTCGGCGCAGAGGCGGTTCACTTCGTCGTAATGGCCTTTGATGCAGATGACGTTCGCGCCGTAGATGAGCGAGTTCAAAATTTTTCCCTGCTCCAAATCCGACGGAATGAAAACGTAGGATTTTAATCCCGCGCTCGCAGCGTTGGCGGCGACGGAATTGGCCAAATTTCCCGTGGACGCGCACGCGACGGTTTCAAAACCAAGTTCCTTCGCGCGGCTCAAGGCGACGCTGACGACTCGGTCTTTGAACGAAAGCGTCGGATAATTCACGGCGTCGTTCTTGATGTAAAGTTCGCGGATGCCGAGTTTTTTCGCGAGGCGATCGGCTTTCACAAGCGGCGTAAAACCAACTTGCTTGCCCACAGTCGGTTCGCCCGCGATGGGTAAAAGCTCGCGATAACGCCACATCGTTTTCGGACGCGACGCGATGGCTTCGCGCGTGAGCGATTTTTTGATGCGGTCGTAATCGTAGGCGACTTCGAGCGGGCCGAAATCGAATTCGCAGACGTGCGTGGCGGTGAGCGGATATTCGCGACCGCATTCGCGGCACTTGAGCGCCTTCATGAAACCGTGTTGTTCACTCATAAATAAATTTCAATCTTTGTCATCCTCGTTCTCATCGTCATCCTCAATTTCGGTTTATGAGAATGACGATGACGATGATTTGTTAAAAACAAAAAAGCCCCGACTCATGACGAGAAGGGGCGACAAAACGGTTGTGCTTCGCTTCTCATTTTTCCCAAGCTAATGATGCTCGAGCTGGAATTGGCACCTGACGTTGAAAACAAGTTCAATCGGTTGCCGTGGTGTCATCGGGCCAGTCCCTCGACCACTCGTTATGAGTCCGTCAAATCAACGGATGCGGATACAATGATTTATATGTGCGACGTTGTCAAAAACTTTTTTTGCTGCAGTAATTTGAAATACCCTGCGACCGGCGCAGAACCTTAATTCTTCTCTGAAGTTTTGGCGGCTTCGATGAGCTCCCAGAATTTGGGATTTTCCTGCAATGCCTCGTCTTCGCCGGTTTTGATGCCGGAACGAAAAAAGAAATCTTTCAACGTGTGCCGGCTCAAGATGCGATGGACGAGGACGCCGAGTTTGTGGCGTTCAAAATAGACGCGGTAATCGCCGATGCGAAAACGGTGCAGGATATGGCCGCCGTTTTCCAGCTTGCCGAAATCTTCGAGTTCGCTGGCGATGACGTGCTGCGGCAGGCCGCGAAAATCGCCGAGGATCTGCAATTGCAATTCCTTCGGCATCTTGGCCAGTTCCGCCGCACTGGTCGGCGTGAAGATAATTTGAAAAGCGTTCATCAAAATCGGTGAGGCCACTTTAGCGCATCGGCGGCGGCTTTCGCAATCTTGATTCCGCCTGCTGGAATTCGCAGAAGTTTGAAAAGATTGACGGCTTGATTATTTCATCCGAACCTGCGCGCAGAAACTATGAAGGTTTGGGATTCCATCTCACGGGGCAAACGCAAGCTCGCACTCTGGATTTTTGGGCTGCTGGCTTTTTACACCATTTCCGGTTTTCTCATTTTGCCGCCGATCGTCCGCCATTTTGCGGTGAAAGAAATTTCCCAACAACTCGACCGCGAAGTCTCGATTGAAAAAATCAAAATCAATCCGTTTGCACTTTCGACGACAGTGGACGGTTTGCTGATCAAGGACAAAGACGGCCAGCCGTTCGTTTCGTGGGATGAAGTTTATGTGAACTTCCAACTTTCATCTTTTTTCGGCAAGGCCTGGGTCTTCAAAGAAATCAGCACGACGAAGCCATTTGTGCGCGTGCAGATGAACAAAGATTACACGTTCAATTTTTCCGATCTCATCACGAAATTTTCCACGAATTCCGCGCCAACCGCAAAAGTCTCCAAGCCGCTCGTGTTACGCATCGAACGCTTGCACATCGGCGGCGCGACGGCGGCGTATGCGGATTTCACGACGCGTGAGCCGTTCAAGCGCACGCTCGGCCCGATAGACATCACGCTGGAAAATTTCCGCACCGATCCCGACAACAAAAATCCGTATTCGTTCGCCGGCACGACCGACGCGGGCGAACGCATCGCGTGGAGCGGATATTTTTATCTCAATCCGCTGCGTTCGGAAGGCGACCTGACGCTGGATAATTTGACGCTGAACAAATATGCGCCGCTGTATCAGGATTTGGTGCGCTTTGAAATCCGCGACGGCACGGTCGGATTACATGTTAGTTATCAATTTGAATTGAGCGCCACCAATCATGTCGCCATCGTGAACGATGCGTCGGTTGCGCTGCGAAATTTGAAAGTCGCGCAACCCGGCGCGACCAATAACATCGCGGAACTTCCATTTTTCAGCGTGTCTGGCGCGAGCGTGAATTTGGAAAGTCGTCAGGCGAGCGTTGATTCTGTCACGTCGGACGGTTCCAAACTTTTTCTCACGCGCGGTAAGGACAATGCCATCAACGTCGTCGAGCTTTCCAAGCCGGCGGCGACAGCGGCAAACGCGCCGGGCGGAATTTTATTTTTGCTGCACTCGGTGACCAACGCGGTCGCATTGCTGCTCGACAGCACGAACGAATGGAGCGCGACCATCCGCAACGTCACTTCCACCAACGGCTCGATTTATTTTGAAGACAACGCCAATTCGCGTCCGGCAAAAGTGGCTTTGACCGACATCACGCTCACGGCGAAAAACATTTCCAACCTTGCCGGCACCAATTTCACGTCCGAACTTTCGCTGCGCTGGAATAAAAATGGTTCGATCAAAACCAAAACCACCGCGTCGCTCACGCCGCCGACGTTTGAGGTTCAACTCGATCTCGACCGGATTGATCTCGGCTCGCTCGACGCTTATCTCGAACCGAAATTAAATCTGTTCATACTCGGCAGCGAACTTGGTTTGCACGGGCGTGTGCATCTGCGCACGCCGCACGGCGAATTGCCCAGCGTCACGTTTCGCGGCGATGCAAGCCTCGATGGTTTTCGCACCGCCGACGGCGTGACGGGTGAAGATTTGTTGAAATGGGATTCCGTTCACGTCAACGGCATTCACGCAAACCTGAATCCGCCGGTAGTCGTCATCAAACAAATTGCGATAGACAATGCTTATGCGCGCCTCGTCATCGAAACGAATCACTCCATCAACTTGCTGAACGCGCTGCGTTTGACGAATACCAATTCGGTCGCGGCGAAAAATTCTGACACGACCAATTCGCTTTTGCCGCAGATAGCCATCAATGAAATTTTCATCACCAACACGACGACCAGTTTTACTGACCGTTCGATGCAGCCGAACGTCAATCTAGCCATTGAACAAGTGAACGGAACCATTGCCGGTTTTTCGTCCGAGCAACTTGAACACGCGGACATCAATCTGGGTGCAAAAGTCGAAGGCGTTGGCCCGGCGCGCATCACCGGCACGATCAATCCTTTCAATCAACAATTGACGAATACGATAAAAATTTCGTTGCACGACATGGATTTGACGCCGGGCAGTCCGTATGTCGCCAAGTTCGCCGGTTATCGTCTTGCCGAAGGAAAATTGGATTTGAATCTGGCGTATGAACTCGTCGGCAAAAAATTGTCATCGAAAAATGTCATCACGCTGGAGCGATTCACGTTCGGCGAAAAAGTGGAAAGTCCCGACGCCACGCATCTGCCCGTGCGCCTTGCGATCGCGATTCTAAAAGATCGTGATGGTAAAATCATTTTGGACGTGCCGATTGACGGCACGCTCGACGATCCAAAATTCCGCATCGGCAAAGTCGTCACACGCGCCATCGTCAACATTCTCGAAAAAGTTGCAACCTCGCCATTCTCATTGCTTGGCGCAGTTTTTGGTGGCGGCGGCGAAGAGCTCGGCTACCAGGATTTTGCGCCCGGCAGTTATGAACTTTCAATGGCGGATAAGTCCAAGTTAGATTCGCTGGCCAAAGGACTTTTCGCGCGCCCGGCGTTGCAGTTGGAAATTTCCGGCAGCGTCGCGCCTGATGCCGACCGCGAAGGTTTGCAACGCGCCGCACTCGACCACGAAATCCGCACGCGTGTCTGGCTGAAACTTCGCAAGTCCGAACGCGCCACCAATTCCGTTGACCAACTTAGCCTGACGCCGGAGACGCGCGCGCATTGGCTGGATAAAATTTATTCCGAAGAACTCGCGAATGGAAAAATCACGCCCGCGCTCATCGCCGCGAACACAAATCTCGCCGGCTACGCCGCGCAAATTCTGCCGCACCACCAGGAAATTGAAAAGGGCGGGGCGCTGCTGATCAAAAATACAAACACGCCAAAACCAGAAACAACCACCAGTCCGACTTATCAAACAAAGCTGGTTCCACCGCCAAGCCCGACCGAAGCCATCTTACTCTCAACTTATAACATCAATGAAAACGACTTGGAAACCCTCGCTGCTAATCGCGCAAAAACCGTGAAAGATTATCTCCTGCAAAATAGTAAGGTCGAAGCCGCACGTTTATTTCTAACATCAAAAAATGGAGCCTTGCGCACTGATGGCAGCCGAGCTTATGCGCAATTCCGTTAACGCTTGGCGGATCGTTTCGAGTTATCCGCTGAAAAGTGAAAAAGCCGGCAAACTTAGTTTGCCGGCTTTTTCAATATAACTTGTTATTTGACGGTAATGTTATTATCCACGTCTTTCACGCCGTCAACGCCCTTGGCCAGCTCGGCTGCCCGGCTCTTTTGGCTGGAAGTATCAACAAAGCCGCTTAATTGGACGGTGCCTTTGAATGTTTTCACATCAACGCCGTCATATTTGTATTCGGCATCGTTTGCCAATGCGCTTTTTACGCGCATGGAAATGCCGTGGTCATCAATGGCTTCGCCGGTGCTTTGGTGATAGCGGTCGCCCGCGCAGCCAGTTACCAGGCTGATGATTGGTAATGCGCCCAAGCAGAGGGCGAGGCTGAGTATTTTTGTGATCTGTTTTGTTTGGATGGATGTTTTTTTCATAATTTTTTTATTTAAAGTTGATGTTATACTGTGACTCTCATTTTAACTAGTGGCAGTAAGTCATAAGTTTATTTCCTATCTATCTACCTATTAGCAATGCAAGTGCCAGCACTTGTGAGTGAAGCAATCTTCGAGTTTTGTGGCGGAAATGAAGCGTTTTAATGGGAAATGAGTTTTTTTATTCTAAGTCAAACTGCAAACTGCAATCTCAAGTCTGCAAACAGTGCATTTAACCCAATCCCACCAGCGGTTATTTTTGAATGAGTATGTGAAATAATGGGATATTGGTTTATAGCAAATATCGTCTGGTGTTTTATGTGTTCGCGAAAAATCTTGCCCTCTATTTTCACTCTGCCAAAATAAACGCCCGCTTTAATCAAGCGGGTGGGCAAATGGAAAAAGCCTTTGCCGACAGATTGGTTGCCTCGGTAGCTCAATGGTAGAGCAGTTGACTCTTAATTTTGCTCAATGTTTTCAATGGTTTTATCACTGTTTGCTCTTTAGTGATTTCTCGTTATTTCACCGCACAATCGTCTTTAACCAGTCTGCCCGCCGTGTTGTCTCGTGATGCCATTTAACACCCCAAAACGGCTCGAGGTATCAAATCCGGTATCAAATGGTGAAAAATAATATAAAGGGGTGCGGGGGTAGCCAATATGAGTGACCAATGACTTTTAGCACGCCGTATTGCGCCAATTGAATCGCTGTCCTGAAAAAAAATTCGGCAGGCGTATTAGCCAATGGCAGGAGCCGTGAAAGAGAGTATGGGAAATTTGAATGGTCAAACTGATTTCACCAGCGACTTCCGCAAAGCGGTCATCAAACGGGTGATGGAGACAGGTCTGCCGTCTTTTGGCCATTTATTGTCGTTCATTTTGACCCAAAACTGGCGGCTGGTGGTGAAGGGAACCCGCGAAAGCTGGATTTTGAGGTTTTTGTTTCGGTGATAATCCTTGATAGAAATTCGCAGGTCTGCTTTCATAAAGCTATGCTAACAAAGGCCAAACGAAATACAATCGTGCACGCCGTTGCGCACGCACTGCGGCCTAACACCTGTTAGGCCACTTCACACGCTATGAAACTTACTAGAGTTCAATTTAAGGTTTTACGAGTTTGGCTGCGTTACCACAGCTCCGGCTATGGCATTAGCCAGTGGTTGCGGACTTGTTGGAAGTCGTGGCTGCTTTTGGGCGCGCTGGGTGCGTGGTCGTATTACTTTGTTGTTCCAGAGTCCGCCGCAGTTGGCTATGGTTTTTTCGGCCTTTGTCTTGGAGCATTTTTGCGAGACATCGGTTATTATCAGGTCAGCCGTCGCACTTGGCCGGTTACAGACCGAGTGATTGACTGGAGGCAGGTGCAAGAGTTAGTTGATTCACATGACAAACCAGTGGCCTAACCAGTCGCCGGAGCCAACCGCCGTTGGCGCTGCGGTTGCAATCCACGCCGCGAGTCGGCGGTGGCTCAGCTTTCTACGTTAGGCATCGTTCACGCTTATGTGGCAAAGTTACATATATGGGTTGCACTGGAAGCACGATGGCAAAATGTATTATGACGAGTTGCCAGCCGAATCGAAGGAAGATGCGGCAGAGTATTTCATTGACCACATGCGCGATGACGTGATGTTGATTAAGATCGAGTTGGTTGGCCCGAACGAAGGCGGTGTTCGAGAGTATTCACATCGGCCTGACACGCCTTCGCCTTTTAAGCCATTGGTGGCACGTCGCCGATTAGACAAAGATGATAATGCCAGATGACCACGCTGTTTAGTTTCAAATTTGAAGTGCGACAAAGTGGTTAATAATAGACTTCGTTGGGAGTAAGGAAACCAAGGCGGAGTCTGGGACGGTTATTTAGCTGTTCGGCAATGCGATCGCATTGGGGTTGGGTG
>JAMFSG010000058.1 GCA_026225155.1 Verrucomicrobiota bacterium | reverse complement strand
CCTCGCGAGCCAGAAAGATTCTTCTTCGTTCAAACCGCGTTTTTGAAATCCGGCGATGGCGTCGTGCAGATGCGTTTCCAATTCGCGCCGGACTTCGGTCGTGAGATTGGCTTGCGCGGCGAGTTCGGTGCGCCAGTTTTCAATGGCGGCGTTCAGATCGAAACGGGTTTGATTTTCCATAGTTTGCTCAAGGCGTTGTGAACGGTCAGCCATTGCTGGCGTTCGGTTTTGAGGGCTTTGCGTCCGTCGGAACTCAGGAAATAATATTTCCGCTCGCGGCCGGTGTCGGCTTCCTTCCATTCGGATTCGATCAGGCCGTCGCGTTCCAGCCGGTGCAAAACGGGATAGAGCATGCCGTCGCTCCATTCGATCTCGCCGCCGCTCAACGCGCGCACCTGCTGGATGATCTCGTAACCGTAACTTTCACCGCCGGCGAGGATGGACAGCACGAGCGGCTTGGACGAGGCGGCGACCAGATCTTTCGTAAGCATGGCAGAACTATACATTGTGCTGCAATGTATGTCAACGGGAAAATGCCGGCGGACGAAATTCAAATTTCAAACAGCGTGATTTCCGGGCGGCAGTTGAAGCGGAAGTTGTAATTGAAAATGTAGCCGATGCCGGGATTGACGTAGAGCGGCCCCGCAGGTGATTGGAACAAACCCAGGTCGTATTCGTCCACGCTGAACGGCACGATTGGCGCGCCGTAAAATGGAATCCGCACTTGGCCGCCGTGCGAATGGCCGGCGAGGATGAGGTCGTATTTCCGGTCGCCGAGTTTTTTCGCCCACGCCGGATAGTGCATGAGTAAGATATTTTTCGTGCCGGACGCGGGTGGCGGAATGAAAAGCGGATTGTTGCACGCCGCACCAATCAAGTTGATTTTTCCGCCGGCAATTTTTAATTGTTCGTTCATCAACCAATCGCCGCCAGTGGCGGTGAAACATTTTCTGATCTGTGCGAATGGTGCGTGGCTCCAATAATCATGGTTGCCCGGCACGCCGAACATGGGCGATTTGATACCGGACAAAATTTCCAGTGTTTCCGGAAGAAATTTTCCATTTTCGATCAGGTCGCCGGTAAAACAGACAAGCTCCGGCGTGAGCGAATTGATTTTATCCACGACAGTTTGCAGATACGCACGGTCGCCTTTGTGGTGCAAATCTGAAAATTGGACGAAGCGACAGTCGATTTTTCCATCGCCGATGCGGACGCGCCGGATTTTCAACCATGTCGGCTCGACAAATTTTGCGTCGCCAGCCAGCGCAAACGGCGTTGCTAGCAATCCCGTCAGAATAAATTTTCGCCGGTTAATTTTTCCCGATTTCATCAGCACTTTGGTTGAAACCCAAAGCAAGTTTCCGACACCGCAAGCATTGCATCCGTTCAATCGCCCCGCTACGCTGCCCGCGTGTTCGGCATTTCTGAAATGCTCAAAGCCTCGCCATTGTGGCTGCTGGTGCGCACGAATGCGCTGCACAGTTGGCGTCGGCTGATGGCCATCCGCTCGCAATCGCGGCTGCTCACCAGCATCATCGCGATATTTGTGCTGGGCTATCTCGTGCTGGCGTTCGAGTTGTTTTTTTACGGGATGAAATTTGTCGCGAAGTTTCCCGGCCTCGGCGCGGTGCTGACAGAACGGCTACTTTATACGTTGTTCGCCTTTTTGTTCGCGCTGTTGCTATTGAGCAATCTCGTCATCAGCTATACGAATCTTTTTCGCAATCGCGAAACGGCGTTTCTCTTGTCGTTGCCAATCTCGCGACAGACGATTTTCCGCTGGAAATTTATCGAGTCCATGATTCTTGCGTCGTGGGCGTTTTTATTTTTGATCGCGCCGTTGCTCGTTGCGTTCGGCCTCGTGCGCGATGTGCCGTGGCATTTTTATCCGCTGACGGTTTTGCTCGTCGGCCTGTTCATCATTTTGCCGGGCGTGTTTGGTTCCGCGCTGGCCATTGTCATCGGACGGCATCTCGACCGGCGGAATTTCCAAATCGTATTGCTCGTGGTTGCGCTCGTGCTGCTCGCGTTCGTCGCATTCTGGTGGAAAACGAATCCCGTGGACGACGATTTGCTCGACAAACGCACGCTCGAAGCGCTCGACCGCCTGCTCGCGAAAACGCGGTTCACGATGTTTCCGTTTTTGCCGAGCTACTGGCTTTCGTCCGCCGTGCTGCAATGGGCGGAAGGCATCACGTCTGGCGCATTGTTTTTTGCGGCGGTGCTGTTGAGCCACACGCTGTTTTTCGGCACCATCGCGTTCACAAAATTCGGCAATTTATTTTACGACACCGCCTCGGCGGTGCAAAGCCGTGGGCGCACCGGAAAACGATTCAGCTTTTCGCGCGCCGCAAAAAATTCCCGCGCCCCGGGCGCGCTCGAAAAACTGTTCGCCAAAATCCCGCTGCTCGCGCCGGACACGCGCGCGCTGGCCGTGAAAGATTTGCGGATGTTCTGGCGCGACACCACCCAATGGGGCCAGTCCGTGATGTTCTTCGGCCTGCTCGGCGCCTACATCATCAATTTGCGGAATTTCACGCATCAACTCACCAGCCCGTTTTGGATCAATGCCGTCGCATTTTTGAATCTTGGCGCGTGCGCGTTCAACCTCGCTTCCGTCACCACGCGCTTTGTCTTCCCGCAATTTTCCCTCGAAGGCCGTCGCCTGTGGATCATCGGGCTGGCGCCGATGGGACTCGCGCGCGTCGTCAAAACCAAATACTGGCTCGCCAGCACGCTCTCACTCTTTGTCACGCTCGGCCTCGTCACCCTGTCGTGCTACCTGCTGAACATGTCGTGGAGCGACGTCATTTTTTTTGGCGCCGTTGTCACCGTGATGACCTTCGCCCTCAACGGCCTCGCCGTCGGCCTTGGCGTTCTGTTTCCGAGCATCAAAGAAACCAACCCGAACAAAATCGTCAGCGGCTTCGGCGGCACATTATGTTTCGTGCTGAGTTCGGTTTACATCATTGCGTCATTGGCGCTCCTTCTCATTGGCAACGGAGGATTCCACGGCAAAGTGGATTGGGCGTTCATGGGCATCATCGGTTTTGTGGCGATCTCTTTTTTGATCGGCTGGCTGCCGCTGAAAATCGGACTGAACCGCCTGAAGAATTTCGAGGCGTGAAATTTCAACCACGGATGGACACAGATAAACACGGATAAAGGCAAAGACTTTTTACGTGAATTTCACGGATTAACACGAAGTCAAAGCTGGGAAATAATTCGCGAAAATTAGCGTAATTCGCGTCAAACCGTTTTCTCCATCCGTGTTCATCGGTGTCCATCCGTGGTTAAAAAATTGTTTCCAAAGCCACGAACAACTTTTCCGCCGCCGGAAAATGTTTTTGCGCGTCGCGTGCGACCAAACCAAAACCGTTGCCGTAAGCCGGGCCGTTCGCCACGCAGAAATCCGTCGCGCAATCCGCGAGCTGTTTTTGCGCGTCGCGAATTGCGTCTGCGCGTTTGCCATCCGCCTCGAATTTCCAGCCGACGATTTTCGTTTGCGGAAACCAGCCGCGCAGTTCCGCGATGATTTTTGGCGTCGGCAAAAGTTCGACGAGCAGCGCACCTTGCCGCGTAGAAATTTTTTTTGAAGTTTTCAGCGCGGCGAATTCACCGGGTTTTTTCTCGGCGAAAACTTTTCCAAACGCAAAATCGCTCACTGCCGCCGCATGGAAAATTGCGTCCACTTTTTTGCCGGAAAATGATTTCAGTTTCGCCCGCAAATCCGCTGTTGTAGAAAAAGCTTTAACCGATTGCACGTTGCGTTCGCCGCGATAAGTCGCTGATTCGCCGATGAGCAACGTGACCTTGTGCCCGCGCGCCGTGAGAAAACTGGCGAGTTCCGTGCCGAGTTTGCCGGTGGAAAAATTCGTCAGCCGGCGGACTTCATCCAGCGGCTCAAACGTCGGCCCGGCGGTGACGAGGCAATTCATGCCGCAAAGCATACAAAAAGCGTTGAAGCGTTAAAGTGTTGAATCGTGAATCGGAAAGATTTGATTGGACGCGGCGATTTAACGATTCAACAATTCAACGCTTTAACCAACCATGAGTAAAATTGTCGGCATAGATTTGGGCACCACGAATTCACTCGTCGCCACCGTGGATTCAGGCATTCCCTTTGTCATCGCGGACGCCCATGGCCGGCGGTTGACGCCGTCCGTCGTGCATTCTCCGTCGGCAAATTCCGAAGCGATTATCGGTCACGAAGCGAATCGCGTCCGGGTTTTGAAACCGGCGGAAACGGTTTATTCTGTTAAAAGATTTATCGGGCGGCGTGGCACGGAAATTTCCGAAGAAGAAAAATCCGTCACGTTTCCGGTCAACGCCGAAAATTCGGGCGCGGTGACAATTCCCATTCATGGCAAAAATTATTCGCCCGAAGAAATTTCCGCCGAGGTTTTGAAAAAATTGAAACGCGACGCTGAAAATTATTTTGGCGAAGAAATTTCGCGCGCCGTTATCACTGTGCCAGCATATTTCAATGACGCGCAGCGCAATGCGACTAAACGCGCAGGCGAACTCGCCGGTTTCACCGTCGAGCGCATCGTCAATGAACCAACGGCGGCCGCGCTCGCTTACGGTTTG
>JAMFSG010000057.1 GCA_026225155.1 Verrucomicrobiota bacterium | reverse complement strand
CGCATCCGGCACGGACGCGCGGTTGCGCGTGAACGACGGCGGATCGAGGATGATCAAATCGAATCGCGGAATGACGCGCTCGTGCGGCTTGACGGCGGTGTTCGCCTTGAGCCAGTCGAAAACATTGATCGTGTCGAACGAACATTTTTCCGCGAGGCCGTTCGTGACGGCGTTACGTTTGGACGCTTCGATCGCATCCGCACTTTGATCCAGCAGATGAACGTGCGCCGCGCCCGCGCGCGCCGCGTGCAAACCGAAGCCGCCAAGAAAACTGAAGCAGTCGAGCACTTGACCGCCTTTCGCAAAACGCGAAACGGCTTCGTAATTGGTTTGCTGATCAAGATACATTCCGGTTTTGTGGCCGGCAATCAGATCGGTTTCAAATTTCAGGCCGTTCAAGTTGACGGAAATTTTGCCGTCGAATTCGCCGGACAAAATTCCGTTCGATTCCTGCAAGCCTTCAAATTTGCGCGACGAGACATCGCTGCGTTCCATGATGGCGCGTGGCGAAAAGATTTTTTGCAGCGCGGCGACGATTTCAGTTTTGCGCTGATCCATGCCGAGCGCGGAAATCTGGACGACCAAAACGTCTTCATATTTGTCCACGATGAGGCCGCTCAAAAAATCGCTCTCGGCGTTCACGACGCGGAACGACGTGGCGTTTGGTAAATATTTTTTCCGCACGGCGAGCGCGGCGGCAATGCGTTCTTCAAAAAACTTTTCGTTCACTTCCACGCGGTCGGGCGCGAGGATGCGGACGTTGATTTTTGAGCGCGAATTGAAAAAGCCAACGCCGAGCAAACGCTGGCGATGGTCTTTGACTTGCACGAGTTCGCCGTCGGTGACGGGCGCGGTGAGACGGAGAATTTCGCCGTGATAAATCCACGGATGGCCGGCGACAATGCGGTCGCCTTCGCCCGGTTTTAGTAAGACAGTTGGTAATGTTTCCATAATTTTTGTGAACAGTTGGCGGCGGATCATCCGGCGCAAACATCAATCAAACCAGAAAATGGCCGCGCGGGAAAGTAAAACCCAGCGCACATTGGTTTGGTTGATTGAGTTACGCTTTTACTTTTTTGCAAAAAACCCTTGCAAGTTTTTTAGAATCGGCAGATAAAAGTTATAACTCCTATGAAAACTGCTTATCCCATCAGTTCCATCCTGCACCACAAAACTTCCGCCATCTGGACCGTTGCGCCGGAGGCGATGGTTTATGAAGCCATCAAGTTCATGGCCGAGAAAAATATCGGCGCGCTGCCGGTCGTGTCCGGCGGACGACTTGTCGGCATTTTGACCGAACGCGATTACGCGCGCAAAGTCGCATTGCAAGGCAAGACCTCGCGCACGACGACGGTTTTTGAAATTCTGGAGCCATGCATAACCGTTTCGCCGGACGATTCGGTGGAAGATTGCATGCGGTTGATGACCGAGAAACGCGTGCGCCATTTGCCAGTGCTCGAAAACGGCAATGTCGTCGGCATTGTGTCCATCGGCGATTTGGTAAACTGGATCATCTCCGCGCAAGACGCCGTCATCGAACAATTGGAGCAATACATCGCCGGCGGCGTGACGGCGTGAAATTATTTGCTGATTTCGTCCAACTCTTTTTCGCGGCGGATGGCATTTTGCCGCAAGGTCGAAGAATTTTCATTCTGCGCCAGCGCCCGGACGAGGTTCGGCTGGATTTTTGAATCAATGAATTTTTGCAGGCCCGAATGGTCGGAAAAAATAAAGACCAGCACCGCCGCGCAGAACAGAAATCCAAAAACATTGCGCGCGCCGCCGCGATTTTGTTCGCGGGCTTTTTTGCGTTGCTCGGCTTTGGCCCAGGCGGCGATTTTGATTTTTCCAGCTTTTCCCACGCTGATAACTACGCATTTTTGATGCCAGCAAGCAACGTGCATGAAATATCCGAAAACGGCCAGGTTTGAGATTTGACTGAAAACCTTTGGCGAAATTTGTGACAGCAGTTGTCTAAAATTTCAACGCCATTGTCAAAATGATAAAATAATTCTCCGCTTGACGCCGGACTGGCTCGGCATAGCATCGCTTTGTCGTTCTTGGCAAACCTAAACCATCAACCCAAAGGAAGAATGCTATGGACTCCACGACTCCAACACCAGCGCCACCACCGATTGTCGGCGAAGACAAAACCGTCGCCATCGTCGCCTATATAACTTTAATTGGCTTCATTGCGGCGATCATCATTCACAGCAACAAGAAAACGAAACTTGGCGCGTATCATCTCCGGCAGATGCTCGGCTATTTTCTGACCGCCATCGTCGTTGGCTTTTGCCAGGTCATTCTGGCTTTCATTCCGATTCTCGGCTGGCTCGCAATCATGGTTTTGTGGCTTTCAATGCTGATCTTTTGGATCATGGGATTGATCGCCGCGATCAATGGCGAAATGAAACCGATGCCGATTGTCGGCAAGCACTACCAAAAATGGTTCGGCACGACGTTTGATTGACTCTATTGGGATTGTAAGCGCCTTGAAATCATTTGATGTCTGGCTTTTCGTATCGGTAAACAGTTTTCAAAGGAACTTCCAAATGTTTCTTGGCTAAAACTAGCACGGCTCCTACACGTTCCATTTCATAACTTCCGAAATAAGGAACAAGCTGAAAGAAAGTTTGTGAATTTGATTTTATAATCCACGGCAAAAGATTTTTAGGAAGCGGCCGCGAATCTGTTTTAATTGCAAATATGAAGCCAAGCGGCAAATAAAGTCGGCAAAAATTAATTCCGCCGTCTATTCTCTGTTGGAACGGTGGTATTATAGTGCTGGGATCTTTATGGTTAGTTTGGTAAAGGCATAAAACAGAATAATCATCTTCAAACTGTGGATCATTGTTTTTCAGCATTTTTCGGATTTTTTCTTCATGTGGGCCTAAATGGATTTCTTGGAAAAAATTAAGCGATGAAACAGATGCACGCCAAAGAACAGACAAAACAAACAATTTGAATAACCTGTAATTCGCCATTTTTGAAATATAGGCGAAAGGTTTTCCAAAACTATCATGAAGCATTTGTTTTGTTGCCAACAAATCAATCACTACTTCAAAACCATGAGTGTCATAGGGTCCGAAAATTCTCTCACATTGCTCGCACAGAATTTTTTTATCTGAAATCCCTGATTGATGGTGCTTTGTGTCCAAGTCCAAATCATCAACTTCGGTAAGAATAAAAGATTTTCCATTGCCAAGCGCTGCCTTAAATAGACTGCGCGGGATGATATGAGCGTTTACAAGTTTCGGAACTTGCTTATGACAAAATTTACATTCCAAAGCGGTCAAAGTTGCAAATCCTTATCCGTTCACCGCACCGAGGCTTATGGATCAAACACGTTTTTTCTTCCGCGCGCGGATGCGTTCGGCGATGGTTTGGACGGAATCTTTGGCGGTGCGTTGCTGGCGTTCGCGGGTGTAGTCGCCGTGGCCGTGTTCAAACTGGAGAAGAAATCTGGCCATGCCCAGCGGCCCAAGCGCGTCGGCGAGCGCCTTGTAACCGGCGGCTCGCAGTTCGGCAGGATTGAGGAGTTCAGCTTTCATCGCTCGCTTCTTGTATAAGCCATTTGGCCGGATTTTCAACCTTTACCTTGAGTTCGTCCGCATGAAGACCGGCGCGGCGAAGAAGCCGATCGTCGGTCGTCAAAAAATAATCCGCGTGCGCCGCTTCCGCTGAAGCCAGGTGCAAAGCGTCCAGCGGCGAAATATTCCACGTCTGCAATTCCATCGCGCGCTTCTCGATGGCCGTCGTGAGTGAAATGTGTTTTGAGCTTGAGCCAAGCAGCAGCTCAACTTTCTCGCGCCGCTGGCTGTCTGGCATTTGAAAAAGTTCGTCATCAATAATGTCGCTGCCGATGAGTTCTAATTTTTCAGCGTCGGCCATTTCCAAAATGCTCAAGACGGCCTCGGCTTCGAGGCGCACACGATTCTGCGCTTGATCGTCGAACGGACGATTCAAGCAACAGACATCGAGATAAACAGTCATGTGCGCGATTGAAAAATTACAATTCCAAATCCTTATCCGTCACCGCGCCTTCGGATGCGCTGGTGACGTGCGCGGCGAATTTCGCCAGCACGCCGCGCGGATAACGCGGCGCCGGTTTTTTACACGCTTTTTTGCGCTTGGCCAATTCCGTTTTGGAAACGTCCAGTGTCAATGTGCGTTTCTCGGAATCGAAAATGATTTTGTCGCCGTTCTTCACAAGGGCGATTGGACCGCCGACGTAGGATTCCGGCGTGACGTGACCGACGACGAAACCGTGGCTGCCGCCGCTGAAACGTCCGTCGGTGAGCAACTCAACGTCTTTGCCGAGACCTTTGCCCATGATGGCGCTGGTGGGCGCAAGCATTTCGCGCATGCCGGGTCCGCCTTTCGGTCCTTCGCTGCGGATGATGATGACGTGGCCGGCTTTCACTGTGCCGTCGAGAATGGCTTTCAACGCCTTTTCTTCGCCTTCAAAAACAATGGCTTTGCCTTCAAAGCGCGAACCTTCTTTGCCGGTGATTTTTCCGACCGCACCGCCGGGCGCGAGGTTGCCGTAAAAAATAACGAGGTGGCTGTCTTTCTTAATCGGGTTGTCGAACGCGCGGATGATTTGTTGTCCGGTTGGATACGGTTTCACGTTACGCAACGTCTCGGCCAAAGTTTCGCCGGTGCAAGTCAGCGCGTCGCCGTGCAACAATTTTTTGTCGAGCAAGATTTTCATGAGCGGGCGGATGCCGCCGATGGCGACGAGCGCGCTCATGCTGTATTTGCCGCTGGGCTTGAGGTCGGCAAGCACTGGCACGCGTTTACCGATGCGCGTGAAATCGTCAATAGTCAGCTTCACTTCCGCCGCGCTCGCGATGGCGAGCAAGTGCAACACGGCATTGGTCGAACCGCCGAGCGCAATGACGACGGTGATGGCATTTTCAAAAGCTTTCTTCGTGAGGATGTCGCGCGGACGAATTCCTTGGCGCAACATTTCCACAACGGCTGCACCAGCGCGACGGCAATCATCCATCTTCGCGGGCGAAATCGCATTTTGCGCCGAGCTGTTCGGCAAACTCATGCCGAGCGCTTCGATCGCCGACGCCATCGTGTTTGCCGTATACATGCCGCCGCAGGAGCCAGGTCCGGGAATCGCGCAGGATTCCACGGCGTGCAATTCTTCGTCAGAAATTTTTCCCGCGGCGTGCTGGCCGACAGCTTCAAACACGGAAACGATGTCGAGGTCTTTGCCGATATTCGGCGAATTCGCGGGCGCAGTGGCCGCCGTGAGACAGCCGGGTAAAATGGTTCCGCCATAAACGAAAACTGCCGCGCGATTCATGCGGGCGATGCAGATCATCGCGCCGGGCATATTTTTATCACAACCGCCGACGGCCACAAATCCGTCCATACCCGCACAGCCGACGACGGTTTCAATCGAATCGGCGATGACTTCGCGCGACACGAGCGAATATTTCATCGCTTCATTGCCATTCGAGATACCGTCGGAAACGGTGATCGTGTTGAAAACAATCGCTTTGCCGCCATTTGCGTTCGCGCCTTTTTCGGCTTCGAGCGCAAGCTTATCAATGTGTATGTTGCATGGCGTGACGTTGCTCCAAGTTGAAGCGATGCCGATGAGCGGTTTCTTAAAATCTTCTTCCGTGAAACCGACGGGATAAAGCATTGAGCGCGCAGCGGCGCGGTGCGGGCCGTCCAAAAGCGGGCCGGAAAATGGACGCAATGAGGCGTTATTTTTTTTCTTTTTCATGTGCGGGAAATGTTGCCAGCGAAATTGAGCGTCGGCAAGTCGCGGAATAATCGGGTAGTCCCCTAATTTGGTAGGGATGGCGCGTCGCGCCGTCCGCGCCGGATTGCGGCGCAACACGAATTGGCAAGACGTTCACGCAACGATGCCCGCTTCCGTCGCCTGACGCTGCGCTCGGCGACGGGGACATCGCAGCGCGATGTCCTTACCTCTCTGGCTTCTTAACACTTTCTTAACGCCCGAGCGCCTGCTCTTAATTACCCAGTCTGCCCGCCCGGTGTCATCATGACCTCGTTGAAACGAATTGGATTTTATGAGTGATTTTATTTTTATCGCCGTGATGGCGCTGTTTTTTGTGGGAAGCGAACTTTACGCGCTTTGGTGCGAGAAGCTCTGAACCTGATTTTCAATTTTATGGAAACTATTATTGTCGGCCTCATTTCCCTCGCGCTGTTCGTTTATCTGTTCATCGCGATGGTTTATCCTGAAAAATTTTAATCTCCTGAATATGAATACTTCCGGCTGGCTGCAATTCGCTGTCTTTGTCGTCGTGCTCGCGGCGATCACGAAACCAATGGGACTTTACCTGATGCGCGTGCTCGACCCGCAGGGCAAGACGTGGCTCGATCCGCTGCTGCGTCCGCTCGAACGCGTGACTTATCGCGTGATGGGCGTGCGCGCGGATCAGGAACAAACGTGGCGGCAATATACTTGGGCGATGTTGTTGTTCAGCCTCGTCAGTTGCATTTTTACTTACGTCATTTTGCGCGTGCAAAATTTTCTGCCGTTGAATCCGCAAGGTCTCGGCGCGCTCACGCCGCATCTCGCGTTCAACACCGCTGTCAGTTTCACGTCGAACACGAACTGGCAAAGCTACGGCGGCGAATCCACGATGTCGTATTTTTCGCAAATGGTCGCGCTGACCATTCACAACTTCGGCTCGGCGGCAACCGGCATCGCCATTGCGGCGGCGTTCGTGCGCGGGCTGGCGCGGCATTCGACGAAACTGCTCGGCAATTTCTGGGTGGATTTGGTGCGCTCAACTTATTATTTGCTGCTGCCGATCTGTTTGATTTTCGCCGTCGTGCTCGTGTCGCAAGGCATGATCCAAAATTTTAACGCCTACACGAAAGCGAAATTGGTCGAGCCTTACACGATTCAAGTCCAGAAAACGGATGACAAAGGCCAGCCGGTGACGACGAACATCGCGGTCACGGTTTCCGCGCCGAAATTGGATGCGAAATGTCAACCGATTTTGGCGAACGGCGTCGCGGTGATGATTGATGTGCCGCAACTCGATGCCAACGGTCAGGTCATCATGACGAATGT
>JAMFSG010000056.1 GCA_026225155.1 Verrucomicrobiota bacterium | reverse complement strand
TTCCGCAAATTCAAGATCAACATGACGAAGATCGAATCGCGCCCGAGCAAACGCAAGGCGTGGGAATATTTTTTCTTCATTGATTGCGCCGGCCATTTTCAAGATGCGAAAGTCGCCAAGGCCATCGTGCAGCTCGGCGAACATTGCAACTTCGTCAAAATCCTCGGCTCGTATCCAAACGTGGATTGAGCCTCATAAACCGGTAGGGCAAAGCTGCCGCTTTGCCCATTTATTACCGGCAAACGGGTGCACATTCTGAAAATTGGGGCGGAGCAGCAGCTTCGCCCTACCTTTTTTGAGATAACTTTTGGCGCAATTGACAAAAATCAGTTTGCGGGCAATTTCATTTCACCATGAATTTGCAATTGGAAAACAAACTCGCACTCGTTTCCGGCTCAACCAAAGGCATCGGCCTCGCCATCGCCACATCCCTCGCCCGCGAAGGCGCGCGCGTCATCGTCAATGGCCGCGCGGAAAAATCCGTGGCCGAAGCTGTCGCCAAAATCAAAGCCGCCGTTCCGAACGCAAAACTGGAAACCTTCGCCGGCGATTTGGCGGACGCAAAAGTTGTTGAATCGCTCGTCAAAAAATTTCCCGCCATCGAAATTCTCGTCAACAATCTGGGAATTTTTGAACCGAAACCGTTTGAAGAAATTCCGGATGCCGATTGGCAACGCTTTTTCGACGTAAATGTTTTGAGCGGCGTGCGTTTGAGCCGCGCGTATTTTTCCGGCATGAAAAAAGCAAATTGGGGCCGCATCATTTTCATCAGCAGCGAAAGCGCGTTGCAGATTCCGGGCGAGATGATCCATTACGGCATGACGAAAACTGCGCAGATCGCCGTCGCGCGCGGCCTCGCGGAATTGACCGTCGGCACCGGCGTGACCGTGAATTCCGTGCTGCCCGGCCCGACGCGTTCCGACGGCGTGGACGAATTTGTGAGCAAATTGAGCGGCGGCAAACCGTTCGCGGAATTTGAAAAAGAATTTTTTGAGAAAATCCGCCCGACTTCATTGCTCAAGCGTTTTGCGACCACCGAAGAAGTCGCGAGCCTCGTGACGTATGTCGCCAGTCCGCTTTCGTCCGCGACAAACGGCGCGGCTTTGCGCGTGGACGGCGGCGTGGTGAAATCGGCGTTTTGAAATTCGAGTTTTGCCCGCTCGGTTCACGGTTGAATAAAAACTTATTTTCGCGCATCGTTTGGCTGTGAATCATCTCGCCAAAGCCCGCGAAGTTTTCGACATCGAACTGGCCGCGCTCAAAGCCGTTCGGGCGCAGCTCGATTCTTCTTTCGCCGATGCGGTTGAAATCATCGTCGCCGCGCTGAAACAGCGCGGAAAAATTGTCATCGTCGGCATCGGCAAATCCGGCAACGTGGGACAAAAAATCGCCGCAACTTTGACCAGCACCGGCTCGACCGCAGTCGTTTTGAACAGTGTGGACGCGTTGCACGGCGATCTCGGAATCGTCAATGATGGCGATGTGATTCTCGCGTTGAGCTATTCCGGCGAGTCGGAAGAATTGCTAAATCTTCTGCCGGCGCTGAAAAGATTTTCCGTCAAAATCATTTCATTCACCGGCAACTTAAAATCGTCGCTCGCCAAACACAGCGACGTTTCGCTCAACGTCAAAGTTCCGAAAGAAGCGTGTCCGTTCAATCTCGCGCCGACGAGCAGCACGACGGCGATGCTCGTTCTCGGCGATGCCCTTGCGATGGCTATTCTCGAAGCGCGCGGTTTCACGCAAAAAGATTTTGCCAAGCATCATCCGAGCGGCGCGATCGGTCGTGCAATGCTGCTCAAAGTTGGCGAAATCATGCGCACCGGCAATCGCAACGCCATCGCCGATGAAAATCTTTCCGTGAAAGAAGCGTTGCTCGTGATGACGCGCGCGAAGTCCGGCAGCTTGAGCGTCGTGAATGCGCGCGGCAAACTCGCCGGCGTTTTCACCGATGGCGATTTTCGCCGTCATATGGCTAGTGGCGACAACTTGCTTTCGCAGCCGTTGAAAAAAATCATGACGCCCAAACCAATCTGCATTTTGGAAACCGCGCTCGCCGTCGAAGCCCTGAAAATTTTCAACGAACGCAACATTGACGATCTGATCGTCGTGAACGCGAAGCAAGAACCCGTCGGCCTGATTGATTCGCAGGATTTGCCGAAGTTAAAAATCATGTAATTGAAATTCTGCAGAAAATTTTTATGAAAAATCTCAAATTGATTTTAAGTTTTCCACTACTGCTAACACTTACCGCTTGCAGCGTGATTGAAGGGTCAGTAGAAAGCACATCTTCCTCCGTCATTCATGATACGCCGGTCGCTCGATTGAACGGCAAACAAATTGCCCAACATTTTTCGGTCACGCAAACGCGTATGTTATCAGCGGATTATCTTATTTATTTCCCTGCGGATTACGACCCAAATTCTAATAAACGCTGGCCGTTGATTTTCTTTTTGCACGGAGCAGGCGAACGCGGTTCCGATGTCTGGATGGTCGCCAAGCATGGACCGCCGAAAGTGGATATGACGATGACCAATTTTCCGTTCATCGTCGTTTCGCCGCAATGTCCTGAAAATAAAATCTGGTCGAACGACCTGTTGCTCGCGTTGCTCGACAACGTCGAAACAAATTACGCCGTGGACACGCACCGCGTATATCTGACCGGTTTGAGCATGGGTGGTTTTGGAACTTGGAGCCTCGGCTTGACGTATCCCGAACGCTTCGCGGCCATCGCGCCTTTGTGCGGCGGCGGCAGTTCCATCGAACCTTACCTCGCAGCCGGCGGCCCGAATAAAGGCGCGTTGCTATCGTTGCCTATCTGGGCGTTTCATGGCGCGAAAGATCCGGTCGTGCCTTACATCGAATCTGTTCACATGGTTGATCTGATGAAAAAGCTCGGCGACACGGACGTGAAATTCACGCTTTATCCTGATGCGCAACATGATTGCTGGACGCAAACTTTTGCGAACCGCGAAATCTTTGATTGGTTCCTGCAACATTCGCGGTGAAAGTGGTGGCACAGGCGTCTCGCCTGTCAAATTCGGCGTCCCGCCGAATTTCGTTTGCGGTTTACATCGTGCTTTGGCCTATGCAAACCAAAAACTTTTTCACGTCCTCAAACGGTTTTGGGCGTGACGCCCAAAACAACAGGCCGGAGGCCTGTGCCACCAAAATTCACGACGCGAATTTCAAATAAATCACTTTCAAATATTGCGCTTCCTTAAACGTCGCCGGATGATCTGGCGGATGTTGCAGAGTTTTCAGTTCGGAAAATTTTCTACCAGAGCTTTTTGCAGCGCGTTGGACGGCTTCAAAAAATTCTGTCGCCGAAACGTGTGCCGAACACGAACCGGCGACCAAAATCCCATCGCGCGAAAGTTTGGCGATGCCAAATGAATTTAAGTTTTCGTAAGCGTGAATCGCGCCTTCGCGTTCGCTGGCGCGTTTCGCGAGCGATGGCGGATCGAGCACGATCAAATCAAATTTCGCCGGATTTTTTTCGAGCCATTCAAACGCGTCAGCTTGAACGGTTTCATGTTTGCAAGCGGCCACGGTTGGAAAATTTTGGTTCAACGCAAAATTTCTTTTAGCGGATTCCAACGCGTGCGCGCTGATGTCTAGATCGGTCACGGAACTCGCGCCACCGCGTGCGGCATAAACCGAAAAGCCGCCGGAAAAACTGAACGCGTTGAGAACTTTTTTTCCGCGCGAAAGCGTTTCCACTTCCGCGCGATTCTCACGTTGGTCGAGAAAAAATCCGGTTTTTTGCCCGCACAAAACATCAGCCTCAAAGCAGATTCCATTTTCAGAAAAAATGACCGGCACGTTTGGAATTGAACCAAAAAGAATTTGTCCGTCGCGCCGTTGAAATTGTTTTTCCGCAGGCGATTGGATGTTGCGGCTCAAACGCAAAACGATTCGTTCGCAGGAAATTTTTTCTTGGAGCAAAAACAAAATTTCATCCAAACGCGACAGCCACGCGGCAGTGTAAAGTTTCAGCACGAGCGTGGAATCGTAGCGATCCAAAACCAATCCTGGCCAGCCGTCGCTTTCGCCGTGGATCAAGCGAAAGCCGTTCGTTTGCGCATCAAAAAGCTTTTCGCGGCGCGCGAGCGTTTGCGCCAAGCGTATTTGCCACCACGCAGCGTCAATCGTCTGCGGTTTGCCGACGTGCAAAATGCGGACGCGAATTGGTGAATCTGGATCGAACAAACCGACGGCGAGAAATTTATCTTTACGGTCGTAGATCACCGCGAGTTCGCCGGTTTGCCCGACGCGATTGGATTCGTGAATGCTGTCCGCAAAAAGCCACGGATGACCGGAACGCACGATGGTTTCGGCAGTGGCCGTGATGCGCAGGCGCAGGGTTTTTGGAATCATTGAATCTTCCCAACGCGTTGCAACGGCCAGTAAATTTTTGAAACCCGCCCAATAATTTCTTTTTTGGAGATTGCCCCATAAAAACGGCTGTCGAGACCGTTTGTAGTATTGTCACCAACTACAAAATAGCTGCCATCAGGAACGATATAATCGTTTGTCGGGTTTGTGAGATAAACTTGAGTCGGAAATCGAAAATCTGGGAACTCAAGTTTTGCTAAAATTACGGGTTCAGATAAAACTTGGCCGTGATTGTAGAGATGTCCATTTTGAATGGATAGAACGTCACCCGGAACACCAATAATCCGCTTGATGTAAAATTCGTTGGGTGGAAGGCGATACAATTCACGCTGGCCTTCTGGAATTCCATCAACTTTGTAAACCACAACATCGCCACGTTGTGGTTTGGCAAACCAATAAGCGTATCCCTCGGTAAAAATACGATCTCCAGCAATTCTAGTTCCATCCAGCAATTTTCTATTTCCTTGAATCGTTGGCGACATCGAAGCCGTGGGAATTTTAAAGGGATGAAAACAAGCGCGAAAACCATGAAAAGCAATTTCCTCAATCAACAGAGCCAATAAAATTAAAAGTATCCATCCAAACCAGTGAAATCGTGGAACTCGCTGATAAGACTTAACCAACATTAGAATCCATAAAACGATAGAAATAATCCAAATAGCAAAAGCGAAAAAATCTCCCGGCACAAGCGGTGCGGCCAAACACCAAACACAAATTGTGCTCAACAAAGGCAATCCCAAGAACCAAGCAACTCCAGTAATTCTCTTTCCAGCTAAAAATTGTGAAGCTCCAGAAATAAAAAACGAAAGAACTACACCGACCCAAGGGCGATAGGTTTTAACGGGTTCGGCTTGATTAGAATTATCATTCGTCATTTTAGAAGAGACTTTACTCCAATCCGCAGTTTTTCCGCGCGCGTTTCAAAACTTTTTGCGCGAGTGCGCGAGCTTTCGTTGCGCCATCGGCGAGGACGCTGTTGACGTAATCCAGATTCGCGGAGAGTTCGGCGCGTTTCGCGCGAGCATCGGCAAAATAATTCCAATAGTTCTCGAACAAAGCTTTTTTCAAATCGCCGTAACCAAGGCCGCCGGCGCGCAGACGGTTTTCAAAATCGGTTCCTACTTTGGTGGACGCGATGAGTTTCAGAAGCTGGACAGCCAAGTTTTTTTCCGCGTCGGGTTTCGGTTCGGCGGGCTGGCGCGAATCCATCTGGATGCCCATGATTTTTTTGCGCAACGCTTTTTCGTCGCCGAAAATCTCGATCGTGTTGCCGTAGCTTTTACTCATTTTCTGGCCGTCGGTCCCGGGCACGAGCGCGACTTCATCGCGGATCTGCGGTTCGGGAATCACGAACGTCCGGCCGTATTGCTCGTTGAATTTGATGGCGATGTCGCGCGTCATTTCGACATGCTGCTTTTGGTCGCGCCCGACGGGAACGATGTTGGAATCATAGATCAAAATGTCCGCCGCCATCAAAACCGGATACGCGAAGAGGCCGTGATTCACGGGAATTCCCTTGGCGGACTTGTCTTTGAACGAGTGGCCTTTTTCGAGCAGGCTCATCGGCGTGAGCGTCGAGAGCAACCAGGAAAGTTCGGTGACTTCCGGCACATCGGATTGCTTGAAGAAGATGGATTTTTTTGGATCGAGGCCGCACGCGAGAAAATCCAGCGCGACGTCCAACGTATTTTTGCGCCGCTGTTCCGCGTCGAACAACGAGGTCATCGAATGATAATCCGCGATGAAATAAAGCGCCTCGCCTTTTTCCTGAAGTTCGATGGCGGGACGCATCATCCCGAAATAATTTCCGAGATGCAGCGCGCCCGAAGGCTGGATGCCTGACAAAATTCGCATGGCGACAAATTACGTTAAAGCGTTGAATTGTTAAATCGTTAAATCGTGGTCGCGCCGGCCGATTCAACGATTTAACGATTCACGTTTTAACGTTCCGCCTACGACTTCCCAGCGCTGCAAATCTTTGCCGAGTTCGCGCGGCCAGTTTTCCTCGGTGCACGTCATGAAAACCTGGCCGCTGGTTTTGCGCGCGTGTTCGAGCAACGGCAGCAAACCGCTGCGCCGTTTCACATCGAGTTCGCCCATCACGTCGTCAATCAGCAGGATCGGCGCGCTGCCGTGGATACCAGCGAGAAATTCCGCCTGCGCCATTTTCAACGCGATCGCCAGCGTGCGCTTCTGGCCTTCGCTGCCGAATTGCGCGGCGGATTTTTCGTTCTGCAACAATTGCAAATCGTCGCGGTGCGGGCCGACGAGCGTGGCGCGAAATATTTTTTCCCGCGCGCGCGATTGCGCAAGTTCGACGGCGAAATCATTTTTCACGCTCGGTTGATATTCGATGCGCAATTCCTCAGCGTCATTGGAAATGCGGCGATACGCGAGCCGCGCGAGCGGAGAAAATTTCGGGATCAATTCGCGGCGCGCGCGGATGATTTCGTTGCCGAGCTTCACGAGTTCGACGGAAAAACTTTCAAGCGCGGCTTCATCGCTGGAACGCTGTTTCAGCAACGCATTCCGCGCGCGAACACTGTGCATATAGCGTTGAAGTAAAGGCAGATAACCCGGCTGCGTTTGCGCGAGCAGCAAATCAATAAAACGCCGCCGCGCGCGCGCCGTGCCTTTGACGAGTTGCAAATCTTCGGTGCAAAAAACGACGGTTCGCAGCGCGCCAAAATAATCCGCGAGTTTTTTCACCGGCTGGCCGTCGAGCGTCAGATTCCGTTCGCGCGCAGACCAGAACATTTTGATCTCGCGCTCACCTTGCCCGATGATTTTTCCGCCGACAAAATAACCTTTTGCGCCGTGCCGGATCATCTGCGCACTGCCCACGCCGCGAAACGACCGCAGCGTGGCCATGAGATAAATCGCTTCGAGAACGTTCGTCTTGCCCTGTGCATTGTCACCGAGCAACAAATGGAAACCGGGCGAAAAATCTACGTCCAACCGCGCGTAATTGCGGAAGTCACGGAGTCGCAGATGGGACAGATGCACGCATGAGTTTCAAGTTTCAGGTTTCAAGTTTCAAGTTTTACTCAAACGAATCGAATCGTCTGGCTTGAAACTTCAAACTGAAAACTTGAAACTCATGCCATGGTTCCGTGCGTGATTTTTGAGGACGAACATCTGCTGGTGGTGACCAAACCCGCCGGCTGGAACACGCACGCGCCGTCGCCATTCGCGGGCGAAGGCATTTACGACTGGCTGAAACATCGCGAACCGCGCTGGGCATCGCTCGCGATCATCCATCGGCTCGACAAGGAAACCAGCGGCGTGATGGTTTTTGGTAAAACCCCGCTCGCGAACAAATCGCTGACGGAACAGTTCACGCAACGCCGCGTTCACAAAAAATATCTGCTACTCACCGACCGCGAAGTTCCGAAAAACGAATTCACGGTAAAAACCAATTTGCTCCGCGTCGGCGAAAAATATGCGAGCCATGCGAATGGAGAAATTGCCGAGACAAAATTTACTCCAATCATAGATTCCAAATTCGGCAATGGCAGACTGAAAATGGTGACAGCCGAACCGCTGACCGGTCGCACGCACCAAATCCGTGTGCATGCGGCGGAAAATGGTTTTCCGATTCTCGGAGACGCGCTTTACAATGGCACTCCGTCGTCACGCGTTTTTTTGCACGCGTCAGAAATTGAATTCACGCATCCGGCCACGAATAAATTGGTGAAGTTTTTTGCACCGGTTGACTTTGACAAAGATTCGCGACTGGCTTTGCGTTCGGCAATCATCGAACCGGAACTGGCGAACGCATTTCGTTTAATCCACGGCGCGAGCGACGGTTGGCCAGGTTGGTTTGTGGAAAAACTCGGTGACTTTTTGCTCTCACAATTCGAATTGCCGTTGACGCCACAACAAAATGAAGAACTGGCACGACTGGCGAAAATTCATTCGTCGCGCGGAGCGTATCACAAGATTCTTTCGCGCCACGTCCGCCAATCCAAAATCAGCGATGCTTCGCCGCCACTCGTTTTTGGCGAAGCTGCGCCGGAACGATTTGAAATTTTAGAAAATGGCATTCGTTACGAAATGAGTTTCAGCGAAGGTTATTCCGTTGGTTTGTTTCTCGACCAACGTGATAACCGCCGTCGGTTTTTGACCGGCTACATCGCGGCAGATTTATCTTTTCTGGAAATCCGAAATCCGAAATCCGAAATCTTAAATTGCTTCGCCTACACCTGTGGTTTCTCCGTTTGCGCGGCCAAGGCGGGTGTGCGGACTACGAGCCTTGATCTCTCGAAAAAATATCTCGAATGGGGCAAACGCAATTTTACTTTGAATGGAATTGATCCCGCGCAACACGATTTCATTTACGGCGATACGTTCGACTGGTTGCGACGGCTCGCGAAAAAAGGCCGCGCGTTCGACGCGATCGTGCTCGATCCGCCGACCTTTTCGCAATCGAAGGAACACGGCACGTTTCGCGCGGATAAAGATTACAGCAAACTCGTCACCGCCGCATTGCCTGTGCTCAAGCCTAACGGAGTTTTGCTCGCTTCAACGAATGCCGCCGATTGGCCACCAGAAAAATTTCTCGCCGATATTGAAACGGCAATTCGCGCCGCGAAACGAAAAATATTGAAACAGCATTACGTCCCGCAACCACCAGACTTTCCCATCAGCCGCGAAGAATCGGCGTATTTGAAAACGGTGTGGCTGCGAATCAGTTAATCATTCTCCAGAAGGCACGGGCAAGCTCACGTTTGGAGAAATCGGTTTGCCAAAGTTGGGCGAACCGTCGGCGTTCCAAGAAAATGGCTGGATGCGGACATCGCGCTGGCCTGTGCCGGCATGAATGTGCGCGTGATAGACGATCCAATCTTCCTTGCCGTCCGGCGATTTCACGAAGGAGCAATGGCCGGGGCCGGTCACGTCTTCCGTGCGCGCGAAAACCGGTTCGGGATTTTTGATCCACGATTTGGGATCGAGCACGTCGCCGCCGGTCCACGTCAGTTGGCCGAGGCAATAATTATCGTTCCAAAAACCGCTCGCGGAAAAGATGATGAATAATTTTCCATCGTGCCAAAGCGTTTCCGGGCCTTCGTTGATGTGCGGAAAATCGCGATTCTCCCAATCGTGCTCGGGATGCGAAATCAAAACGCGTTCGCCGCTGATCGTCCACGGATTGATCATCGGCGCGATGTAAAGATTTTGCACGCCGTCGTGGTAGCCCGGCCAGCCCGGCCAGATGAAATATAATTTTTCGTCCGGCATTTCCAAAACCGTGCCGTCAATCGCCCAATGATCGTCGGGCGAAGCAATTTTTCCTTTGAAAAGAAATGGCGCTTGCGGATCAGCGGAATCATTTTCCAAAACGAACATGCGATGATGCGCGTTGTCGCCGTCGTCCGCCGCGACGTAGATATACCATTTGCCCTGGATGAAATGCAGTTCCGGCGCCCAAACTTCTTTGGAATAATTCGTTCCCTTCGGCGCGCGCCAGACGCATTTCCAGTTATCCACGCCAATGTCTTCCAGCCGCGCCGCGCGATTCACCCAAACCGCGTTGCCGTGAGATTGACACAGAAAATAATTCGTCTGCCAGCGGATGACCCATGGGTCTTGCCCATGCGCGACGACGGGATTTTTGAAAAAACGGTTTGTCGTCGTGTCGTCGGCAAAAACGGAATGGACACCAGCCAATAAAAAAGCGGCCAGCGTAAGATTGGAAATTTGCGCGAGAGTCATCGGGAAATTATTAAGGATGGAAAATTTTAGTGCAAGTGTGCTCCCTCAAGCAAAACGCTCAATCTCCGGATTTTCTTGTTAGACGTGCTGAACCGACGTATTTGAAATATGATTTGGATGCAAATCGGCAGAAAACCCAATGACTTTTAATGTTCCCAACAGCAATAAATTATCAACTCAAAATTACACGAGTGCGATTTGCGCCTTCATTGACAATCGGCAAAAATGAAGCACATGTTTTGGGATTCATAGAAACAGGCGCGGCCAATAATGTCTGCCGTTTCGCTCTAACTGCAGAATATGATTTGCAGATGAAAAATTGGAGCATCGGCCTTCCATGTTTTCAATGGTTGTCTCCGGTTAGACAATCATTTTTCGATTTTCGAAATATTGAATCAATTTGCACAAGAGTTTTAGACGGATTCCGTATTCTTTGGATGCAACCTGTCCCGGCCGAAAACATAAATGGAGCAACAGTGCGTATTGGTCATACGTCAATGAATTCAGAACAAGAGCAGGCTTCATTTGCAATCTTTCGAGGAGACATTCTTTCTTTTTATCGTTTAGATTGGCCACACTTATGGTCGGCTATCGAAAATCGTTTTTCATACGACCCCGAATTTTGGGTTAATGGATTCACTCGGCAAGATGCTGTCCGAGCGGTTACAATTCTTAAATCTGTGTTTCCTTGGGAATGGACGCGTAAGCGTTATCGAAGCGCTGCAAAAAAATCTTCTACCGTAGGAATGTGGGACGAGATGCAAGCAAACGAAGGTTTTCCTGCTTATCTTTTTGCCAGAACGGCCATCGGTTGTATTTGCAAAGACCCTGGTTGGAATTATCTAATAACACTGGCGCAGGCCTGCCATAATTTGAAAAACTATGTCAAAGGGCCATCATTTCTAAAACGAATTGCAGGAAAGCCGGGTGACATTCATCATGCGAATTTCGCAGGCTATCTCCATCAAAGATCGATGCTCGCCGAAATCGAACCACCTACAGGCTCAGGTAGTGCAACAAATGATTTGGCTGCAAAAATTGGAGAAACCATAATTGATATCGAAATGAAGTCTCTGACTTCGAACGACCCGGCACGACAAATTAGACAAGAAATATTAGAGAAATGTCGCAAACTTCCTTCTATTCCAAAAAGGCCGATTGTATTTTTTGTTTTGTTAGTTGAGAAATCTTTGGCTGGAGAAGAAAAAACACAACAACAAGAATTAGATAGTATCACAGCCAATCTGATGGCAGATAGTGCAGGAGTTAGCGCAATTGTTATTGGGAGAATGTTTATTGACTCCACAGGTGGTCCAATTAAATGGAATTTTGAGAAATTTCTAATTAACGAACAGGCATGTCATTGTGTCGATGAACCTTTACTTCGACAAATTTTCAAACCGAATTGGGAACGGATTTATTATCCATGTATGCCAATTACATTTAGCTATAATCTAAAAGCTAAATCGCCAACAACAGCCGCTTAATTTCCTTCAGCCGCGCTTTCGCTTCTTTTTTTGTCAGCCGAGGAAATTTTCCGCCGAGCGTGATGAAATCATTGTGGCGCGTGATTTTTAATTTGTCTTCTTCGACTTCGATGGCGGTCACGTTTTTTTCGCTCGCGAGAATTTTCAGTTCGCCGACGGCCAGCAGCAATTCCACGTTGGGCGGCAGCGGGCCGAAACGGTCGCGCAATTCTTTTTGCAACGCGTCGAGCGCGGATTTTTCCGTCGCCTGCGCAAGCTTGCGGTAAATCTCGATGCGATGGTGCGGTTCGGTGACGTAATTTTCCGGCAGGTTGCCGGCGTCGCCGAGAAAATCCAGCGCGACGCGGACTTCGACGCGCGGTTTGATTTTTTCGCCTTTCAACGAGCCGACGCTTTGCTTGAGCAACTGGCAATAAAGTTCAAAACCGACGGCGGTGATGTGGCCGCTTTGTTCCGAGCCGAGCAGATTTCCCGCGCCGCGAATTTCCAGGTCGCGCATGGCGATCTTAAATCCGCTGCCGAGCGTGGAATATTGTTTCATCGCGCTGATGCGTTTGCGCACGTCGTTGAGCAGGCTCGCGTGGCGCGGCAATAGCAGATACGCGAACGCCTGATGTTTGTAACGCCCGACGCGTCCGCGCAATTGGTAAAGTTCGCTCAAACCAAACCGGTCGGCGCGGTCAATGATGATCGTGTTCGCGTTCGGAATATCGAGTCCGCTTTCGATGATCGTCGTGGACAGCAAAACGTCCGCTTCGCCGTTGACGAATTTCGTCATCACTTCTTCCAGATCGTCCGCGTGCATCTGGCCGTGGCCGACGACGATGCGCGCCGACGGCACAAGTGATTTCAATTTCGCGAGCATCGTGTCAATCGTCGTCACGCGGTTGTGCAGGAAAAAAACTTGTCCGCCGCGATTCAGCTCGCGCTGGATCGCGTCGCGGATCAAACGTTCGTCGTATTGCGTCGCGATCGTCTCGACCGGCAACCGATCGTGCGGCGGCGTCTGGATCGTGCTCATGTCACGCGCGCCGGTGAGCGCGAGATAAAGCGTGCGCGGAATCGGCGTCGCGCTCAACGTCAGCACGTCCACCATCGTGCGCAGGCGTTTGAATTTTTCTTTATGTAAAACACCGAAGCGTTGCTCCTCGTCAATCACGACGAGGCCCAAATCTTTGAACGCGATGTCTTCCTGCACAATGCGATGCGTGCCGATGACGATATCCACCGCGCCCGCCGCCAAATCTTCGACGACTTTTTTTTGTTCGCGCTTCGTGCGAAAACGCGAAAGCAATTCCACGCGCACCGGATAATCCGCCATGCGCTCGCGAAAATTATTAAAATGTTGCTGCGCCAAAACCGTCGTCGGCACGAGGATCGCAACCTGTTTTCCGTCCATCACCGCTTTGAATGCGGCACGGATCGCGACTTCCGTTTTTCCAAAACCAACATCGCCGCAAATTAAACGGTCCATCGGTTTCGGACGTTCGAGATCGGCTTTCGTTTCGGCGATGGCGGTGATCTGATCGCGCGTTTCCTCGTAAATAAAGGCGCTTTCAAATTCGCGCTGCCATTGCGTGTCCGGCTTGAACGCGTGGCCGACCTGCGTTTCGCGCACGGCCTGAATGCGCAAAAATTCCGCCGCGACATCGCGCACGGATTTTTCCGCCTGCTCTTTCGCCTTGTGCCAGCGCGTGCCGCCGAGCTGGTTCAGCGGCGGATTCACCTTGCCCGCGCCGACATATTTGCTGACGAGATGCGCCTCGGAAACGGGAACGTAAAGTTTCGGCGGCTCAATGGCGTCGCCACTCGGCGCATATTCAATTACCAAACATTCAATGCCGCCTTCCGATTCTGACTTCTGAATTCTGACTTCTGAATTCTTGGTTGTCGCCGGCAGATTTTTCAGGCCAATAAATTTCCCGATGCCGTGCTGCAAATGCACGACCAAATCGCCGTCTTCCAAATCCGTAAAATCAATATCGAGCGCGGAACGTGCCGCCTGC
>JAMFSG010000055.1 GCA_026225155.1 Verrucomicrobiota bacterium | reverse complement strand
TTGCTATTGCAATTGATCGAAAGCCGGCAACTGGCCGAGCGCCAGGAAAAACTCGCGTCGCTCGGCATGCTCGCCGCCGGCGTCGCGCACGAGATTCGCAATCCGCTTACCGCCATCAAGGCGTGGCTTTATCTGCAACAAAAACATCTGACGCCGGGCACTCCGGAATTCGGCGACGCGGAAATCATCGGCGGCGAAATCAACCGGCTCGAACGCATCGTCAAAGATTTTTTACAGTTCGCGCGGCCGTCGGAACCGCAGTTTGTCGTGGTCGCCGCCGACCAACCGTTGCGCGAGGTGCAGACTTTGTTGCAGCCAAATTTTGAAAAAAATAAAATCGAAATCGTGCTGGAAGAAATCGCGCCGGCGCAAATCCGCATTGATCCCCAACAACTCAAACAGGTTTTGATCAACCTCATGCAGAATGCCGCCGACAGCATCGGTGAAAATGGAACGATCACATTGCGCGCGCGCCTCGACGAAAAACGGATTTCCGATCACAGTCTGGAAGTGGTGATTTTGGAGGTCAGCGATACTGGCGAAGGCATTTCGCCCGAAGTTGGAAAAAGATTATTCGATCCTTTTTTTACGACCAAAGATTCGGGAACCGGCTTGGGTTTGCCGATCGCCGCGCGTATCATCGAGAAACATCACGGCGCGTTGCAATATCAAACGCAGCCGGAACGCGGCACAACTTTTGGAATTATTTTACCGCGCGTGCAAACATGAATCCGCCCGCAAAAATTTTACTGGTCGAAGACGACGCCGCGATCGTGGCGACGCTGAGCCGTGTCTTGACGAATGAAAATTACGAAGTGGTCGTAGAAAAACGCGGCGACCTCGGGTTGATGCGCGCGAAGGAAACGGTTTTCGATGTCGTCATCACGGATTTGAAATTGCCGGGATTGGATGGGTTGGAACTCGTCCGCGAATTGCACAAGGCGCGTCCGCGACTGCCGATCTTGATGATGACCGCGCACGGCACGACGGAAACGGCCATCGAGGCGACGCAATCCGGCGCTTACGATTATCTCGTCAAACCGTTTGAGATTCCCGAATTGCTCGGCCTCGTCGAACAAGCGGTCGCCGCGAGCCGGTTGATGACCGAGCCGGTGCAACTCGGCGAACCCGGCGCGGCGCGCGAAGCCATCATCGGCAAAAGCCGCGCGATGCAATCGCTCTACAAAGAAATCGGCCGCGTCGCCGCCAAACCCGTCGGCGTTTTGATCCGCGGCGAAACCGGCACCGGCAAGGAATTGATTGCGCGGGCCCTTTACCAGCACAGCGACCGCGCGAACGCACCGTTCGTCGCGATCAATTGCGCGGCGATTCCCGAAACGCTTTTGGAAAGCGAATTGTTCGGCCACGAACGCGGCGCGTTCACCGGCGCCGAATCGCGGCGCATCGGCCGTTTTGAACAGGCCGACAAAGGCACGATTTTTCTCGATGAGATCGGTGACATGACGCCCGGCACGCAGGTGAAATTGATGCGCGTGTTGCAGGAAAAATGCCTGCAACGGCTCGGCGGCAAAGAAACGATTCCCGTGGATGTGCGCGTGCTCGCGGCGACGCACCGTGATCTCGACGCGGCCATCAAACAAAATCTTTTTCGCGAAGATCTTTATTATCGCTTGAGCGTCGTCGTGCTCGGTTTGCCGCCATTGCGCGAACGCAAGGAAGACATTCCTGACCTGGTCAAATTTTTCCTGCACAAATATGGCGTGGAATTTAATGTCGAAAATCCCGCCATCCATCCCGACGCGTTGGAATTTTTGCAGGCGCAATCGTGGCCGGGCAATGTGCGCGAACTGGAAAATGTCACGCGCAAAATTTTGCTGTTCGCGCAAAGTTACACCATCAGCGTCGAACACGTCCGCGCAGCGCTGGCGAAAATAAATCCGCCGGCGCCGACCGCAAATAAATCCCTCGACGACTACGCGGATGAACTGCTCACCGCCGCGCAACGCGGCGAATTGGCTGATGCCCACGCGCAGTTGCAGACGATTTCCGAACGCATTCTTTTTAACCGCGCCATCGAACTCGCGCACGGCAACCAGGCCAAAGCCGCGCGCTGGCTGGGAATTTCGCGGCTGACGTTGCGTGAAAAACTGATCCAGTTCGGCCTGCATCCCAAGCAAGATCAAATCGAATGAGCAAGCAGAAGCATTGCCGGCCTTGATTTTTTTGCATCAAAACGAAGGTTGGTGGGCCCACCCGGATTTGAACCGGGGACCAAGCGATTATGAGTCGCCTGCTCTAACCGCTGAGCTATAGGCCCATTAAATTAAGCAGCGGCCTTTTATTTTGCGCAGGCAAAGATTGGCGGCAAGTTAATTCGGCGAACTTTGCAGGCCCAACATTAGACGACCGAACAATTCCCGCTATTCTCCTACCTTATCGCCAGTTGAAAAAATCTGACGTCAGCTTCAATGTTTCAGATTAATTTTCGTTCTTTCGGTCATTGGACGGTCAGGCGGAAGAACTGGCTGGAGTTTGGGTTTAGGACATTGGTGGTGGTGAGGGGGTTGCCGGTGCCGGTGACGGGGCTGCCCAGCGGGATCCAGGCCGGGTCGGTGAGGTGGTTTTTGGATTCGAGCTGGTAGCTCC
>JAMFSG010000054.1 GCA_026225155.1 Verrucomicrobiota bacterium | reverse complement strand
TCCTCGTCCTCGTCAATGCCGCTTTCGATGCCAGCGCTTGGCGACGGTTTGGAAAGTTGCCGGTGAATTTCCACCTCGTAACTCGGCTTGGCCTGCTTCGCGATGAAGCCGACGATGTCCTCCAATTCCTTGTCGGTGATCAGCGCGCCTTGGGCGCGCTTCAAATTGCCGGAACCGGGCGGCAGATAAAGCATGTCGCCCTTGCCGAGCAATTTGTCCGCGCCCATCGCATCGAGAATCGTGCGCGAATCCACACGGCTCGCGACCTGAAACGCGATGCGCGCCGGAATGTTCGCCTTGATGACGCCGGTGATGACGTCTACGGACGGACGTTGCGTGGCGACGATGCAATGAATGCCCGCCGCGCGCGCCATCTGCGTGATGCGCGCGATGGCCATTTCGACATCCGCCGGCGCGACCAACATCAAGTCCGCCAACTCGTCTATGATCACGACGATGTAAGAAAGTTTTTCGGGAATGATGATGTCGTCCTCGCGCGGCACGACAATTTGTTCATCCACTTCCACGGCAAAACCATCCGCGCCCGGCTCGACTTTTTCTTTTTTCGCGGACAACGGCAATTCCAATTCCTGCGTCGGCAACGGTTTATCTTTCGGACGATCATTGAACGATTTGACATTGCGGACGCCGACGCGCGCAAAAATCTGATAACGCTTTTCCATTTCGTTCACGACCCAGCGCAACGCAAGTAGCACTTTTTTCGGATCGGTCACGACGGGCACGACCAAGTGCGGCAGCGCATTGTATTGCTGCATCTCGACAACTTTCGGATCAATCATCACGAAACGAAGTTGATCCGGCGAGAAACGATACAGCAGCGATGCGATGATGGAATTGATGCAAACGGATTTGCCGGAACCGGTGCTGCCGGCGATGAGCAAGTGCGGCATTTCCGCGAGGTCGGCGATGATCGGATGACCATAAACATCTTTGCCGAGCGCGATCGGAATGCGCGCCTTGGTGTTACGCCATTCGTCCGACTCGAAGAGATCGCGCATGATGACTTTCGTCTTGATGAGATTCGGCACTTCCACGCCGACTGAACTTTTTCCGGGCACGGGCGCGAGAATGTGGATGCGTTCCGCCTTCAGTGTGGCGGCAAGATTGTTCGACAGCGCGAGAATTTTTTCCAGCTTCACGCCCGGCGCGGGATGCAATTCGTAACGCGTGATCGTCGGGCCTTTCGTGATGTCGCCGAGTGAAACCTCGATGCTGAATTGCGCGAGCGTCTGTTGCATCAGCCGTGCGTTCGCCATCAATTCTTCCTTCGACTCGGTCGGCTTGGCCGTCAAATCCGGATGCTGCAAAAATTCCATCGGCGGCAATTGATAATTCCCAATGAGCGGCGTGGACGCGACGGTGATGGGCTTCGGCTTGCGCGGCAACAATTTGGGGCGTGGCGCAGGAGCGGAACCGTCGGCGATTGTGATGACCGGCTCGGTTTTCGGTGCTTCAACTTTTTCTACTTCGGCAACTTCCGGCTCGGTGGATTTTTCCACCGTTTTTTTGCCAAGAATTTCCGCCATGGTTGCCGGACGAATTTCACTGGCCGAAATGACATCGCCGACTTTGATGATGTCCGATTCTGCTACGACCGGCTTCGGATCGGGCAAAGTCGTTTTACGGAAATTCGGACCTTTCGCCTGTGGCACGCTCAAATCGCGCACCATCGGCTCTGGAACGGGCAAACCATCCGCGCCCAAACCACTTCGATCCACTTTTTCAACCTTCTCCGGCTTCTCAAATTTTTCAGATTTTTCCGAACGCTCAACTTCCTGTTCCAATTTGCGTTTCTGTTTTTCCAGTTCGCGCGCACGTTTTTCCAGATTGATTTCGTCCGCAGACTTCGCCGGTTCATCGGCCGTTGGTTTTTTCTCAAGCAACACTCGAATCCAGCCGCCGAGATGGAAATTGGTCAGGAACAACAAACTGATCAAACCGAGCGCGGCATAAACAATTGTCGCGCCCAGCGTGCCAAGAATGTCAAAACCATAACGGAACGAGCCCCAGCCGATAAAACCGCCGGCGCTGTTGGCGTAAATCCGTTCGCGCGCGTAGCCGGCCAGATTATGAATGTCCAAAATGTGCAGCAAGCCGGTAAATGACAGGAGCAACAAAAACGTCCAGAGTAGCGACCAATAAAGCCGGTCGCGCAGGTAATGAAAGGAATTTAATAAGTAGGCGACGCCGAACGCGGTAAAAATGAACGGCAACAAATAGGCCGCCAGTCCAAACGGTGAAAAAGTGAACCACGCAAGATAAGCGCCGAACGGCCCGATCCAATTATGCGCGATTTTGTTTGGCGGATTACGAACGAACGAGAGGTCGTGACTGTCAAACGACCATTGCGACACCAGCAGCAGCAACGCGGCCGCCAGCAATGCGATGCCGATGACATCGTTCAACCCGTGTTTGGAATCAGACTTTTGCGCCATGAACCCAACGTAGCAATTCAACGCTAGGAGTTCAAAGTTGAAATTGGCCAACGCGTTGCGTTCGCCTTTTGGCTTGCCATTTTTGACAGGCTTGCGAAACTCAACGTCCGCTTTTTGTGCGCGGTTAGCTCAGTGGTAGAGCATTACCTTGACACGGTAGGGGTCACAGGTTCGAACCCTGTATCGCGCACCATTTCGTATTCACGGGAACAAATTAAAACCAAACAAAAGGGATAAAATATGAAAGCCACCACCACCATGAAATTATTTGCCACCAGCCTCGCGCTCGCAGCGTTGACTGGCTTGATCGCCGGCTGCGTGTCCAAGGGTTATGACAAAGGCGCGGCGACTTCGACGGCATTGCAATCGTCCGCGAACAAAGTCACGGATGTTTCGCAACGCGTGACGGATACGCTCGGCGCATTGAACGGCCTGACGTTCAATCCGCAAGGCGATTTGCGCGATCAATACGGCAAGTTCACCGCTGCCGTGAAAAATTTGCAATCGGCATCCGCTGATTTGGACGTGCAAGTCGCGGACGTGCAAGCCAAAGCCCAAGTTTACTCCATTAACTGGAGCAACCAACTGGCGACGATCCAAAGCCCGGACATCCGTTCCCGCAGCGCCGCGCGCAAAGATGAAGTCACCGCCAAACTGCAAAACTTGAACGGCAGTTATCAAGGCGTCAAAGATTCGCTCAAGTCGTTTCTCTCGGACGTGACGGACATCAAGACGTATCTCGATACCGATCTGACTGCCGCCGGTTTGGATAAAATCAAGGACGTGGTGGCCAGGACTAAAGTGGACGCCGTGCCGGTGCGCGATTCGATCAAACGATTGCAAGCGGATTTTAGCGATGCCAGCGCGGCGCTCTCGCCCGTCTTGCCGGCGCGTAACTAATTATTTTTCCATCGTCCAGCGCGACCGCGAAAAAGGCGGCGCGCTGGATTTTTATTTATTCGGACAAATAATTCAAACTATGCGTTGACATTAAAGCGGCCATTCTGGACAGTTTAGTGAGTTAGATTCGTTCATGAAAAATCCAAATCCGCACGCGCTCATTTTGGAGACCAAAGCCTACGCCAAGGATTATTCCTGGAGAAGCTGGTGGTGCATTTTATCCACTGCGTTTCTGCTGGCGGTTGCCACCGTTGTGCCGTTGCTACATCTGCCGCTGGCGGTAAAAATTGTTTCCAGCATCTTCGCCGGCCTGTTGAACCTGCGCCTGTTCGTCATCTATCATGACCAGCAACATCATGCGATCCTGCCGAAATCCAGACTGGCGGAAGGCTTGATGCAAATCTTCGGCATCTGGGCTTTAAGCCCGAGCAGCATCTGGCGCAGTTCGCACAACCATCATCACAACCACAATTCAAAACTGCGCGGTTCGCACATCGGCTCGTTTCCCATCATGACGAAGGATCAATATCTGAATTCTTCCGCTTCCGACCGCCGTTATTATCTATTCATGCGCCATCCGTTGACGATTTTGTTCGGTTACGTCTTTGTCTTTTTTTACGGAATGACGATCTATCCGTTTTTTAACTCGCCGCGCAAACACATTGATTGCGGGATTTCATTCCTCACCCACATTGCGATCAGCGCGGCGCTGGTTTATTTTTTCAGCGTGAGCAGAGCGGCGATTTTTGTAGCCGCGCCCGTTCTGCTGCTGTGGGGCCTGGCTACGGTTGTGACTCGGTGGTTGAATGCCAAGCCTCGCGAACAAAACCTGCGGCTGGGCGCGGTCGACGAGAATTTTCTGCAGATGCATGCTTTGCGCATCTGGCGGTATTTTTACCAGTTCGGCGGAGAACGGCATCACTATCTGGTCCCGGACAATGTGGAGGAAAAGGG
>JAMFSG010000053.1 GCA_026225155.1 Verrucomicrobiota bacterium | reverse complement strand
GGTTGACGAGTTCGCCCGACGACGCTTCCGAATAAAAAGCACAATACACGCATTTCTGCGCGCAGAACGGAACGTGAACGTAAAGGCTGCTGACAGGCGTTGTGGAAAAATCCGGCATGAAAACAAATTAGGCGGCGCGGCGGTGCTTGTCCATCAAATCGAGTTTGGTGGGTCGAGACTCCGTCGAGCCCATTATTTTCGGCGCGGAAAATTTAATTAGGGATCGACGGAGTCTCGCCCCACCATTTTTATTTTTGTTCTAACAGAAACAATTTCGCCGATTTTTCGCCGAGCGTGGATTGCACCTTCAGCAATGTCTGATAATCCAGCGGGCTGATGATGGACGGCGCGATTTCAAACTGATCGTTGATGATGATTTTGCCGTCCGCATCCGTGCGCGTGATGTTGGCGCTGGAACCGCCGGGAACGGTGAGCAGTTCGCTTTTCGGTTCGATCACTGCTTGATGAAATCCCGACGGTAAGGAAATTTCCGTGCGCACCGTGCCTTCAATTCCTTGCGGGAAAAAAAGCGGCAATGCGCGATGATCCGCGCTCGCGGGAAATGGCGCGGGCACGGACGGCAGGTCAAAATAAAAATATTTCCCGTCCACGACGGCGTAATTGTCAATATCCACCGTAAATTCCTCGTGACCGGGATAAGTGTCAAACGCCGTCGTCAGATTGCCGACGGGTTGCGCGCCTTGCGCCACGTCGGAAACGATTTTTTGAAAGTAGCGGTTTTTTTCTTCCGGCGGCAATTCGGCGAAGAACTGGTTTTTGTCGTTGTAATTTTCGCCAAAATAATTTTTCGCGATCGTGATGCGCGCGCTGCCATTGTCCGCGAGTGACACGGCGTAAGTCGTTTCGATTTTATTTTCGCAACCTTTCACGGCGTGGATGGTTTCGACCGACTGGCTCGCGAGCGCAATGCCGAGTTTGGCATCAGCGGTGGTGGTGCCGAGCTGCGCATATTGATCGGTGTCGTTTAGAAAATAATCCTGGCCGTCCACGCTGACGCGGACGAGCGGCGTCTCAAAATCCTGCGGCAGCGGAAATGAATCCGCGATATTCGTGATGCCGTCAATCGGCGGCAGACCGGACGCGAGCACAAATTCGGGATGAAAACCGGCGGCGGTGAGCATCGCGTGAAACAGAATCGCGCGGTCGGCCAAGTGGCCGTAGCCGTCGGCCAAGGTCGTGTCCGCATCGGAAAATTCGCTCAACGGCAGATCGGTGAACGACGGCCCGGCGACGCGGATGGACGTGGCGATAAAATCGCGGATGGCCTTGATCGCCGCGATTTTATTGGTTGCGCCGTCGGTCAATTGATGCGCGGCGGCGGCGGCTTTCGTGGAATTTTGCGCGTGCGCCAGCAACCTCGCGTTCAAGTCCTGCAAATAATTCGTCACGTCACCGATGAAATAGCCCACGCCGGCAATGCTGCTCCAATCCGGCGGCAACTGTGTTTCCGCCGGCAGCGCCTTCACGTTTTCCGCCGACCATTTGAATGCCTGCTGGCTAGTAACCGTTTGGTTACTTTCTGTGATGATGCCCAAAGTTCCGCCGATCAGTTTTTGGACCTCAATATTCGTCGGCGCGATCAGCTCAAACGTTTTTTTATCCAGCGCGTCCGCCAGTTGAAACGGTTCGTAGCCGGAAAGAAACGGCTGGTTGGTCATCGTGATGGAAAATTCCACTTCAATCGTCGAACCGATGTCCACGCCGGGCAGGTTCGCGACCAGAATTTTTCCGCCGGTGTAACGCTTGGCGGACGGGTTCCAGCCCTGGTCCATCACGTTGATTTCGCCGCCGGAAATTTCCTGCCGCGCGCCGGTTTTGGAAGTCACGACCGCGCGGATGAGTTTCGCCTCTTCGCACGCGGGGTTGTAATTTATCTTCACCTCGGCCTCGCGGATTTTGCCGCCGTAGGTCAAAATTTTCTTCGCATATTTCACCGTGTAAATGGCCGTGTGCGCGTCAATCACTTCCAGTTTTTTGCGGCTCTCCAAAATTTGCGCGTTGGAATCAACCGGCGCTGCGGCGGAATTATCAGCCGCTGTCGCATTGTTTGTTTCAGTTCCTGTCGTCGCCAAAATGGGATTTTTGCGCGCGTCATATTCCATGCCTTTCAACGTCTGCTTAAGCTTCAGATATTGCGCAGGCGAAAACTCGACGGTCTTCAATTTCAATGCGCGTGACGCATCGAGCGAACCGTCTTTGATCGCGACGTTTTGCACGTAGCTCAAACTTTCATCATCCACGGATGAAGCGGACGGCATCGCCACCGCGCCAGAAAATCCATCGCCCAGCTTGAGCGAAATATCTTCCTGCAAACCGCAGGTGACTTCGGTTTGGAGCGGATATTTCCGTTTTTCCAAATCCGCGCCTTCGAGCAGAAAATTCACCACGCCAAAATGTTTGCCGATCCACGGCAAACTCACCACCGCTTTGCCGCCGCCGAGAACCGTCAGGCCGTCCACGGAAAATTCCAGTTCCGCGTGCAACTTCGTGGAAACATCCAGCATATCTTCCGGCGTGAGCTTCAATGATTTCAATCTTGCGCCCGGTATCGCGGCCTTCAACGCGCGCTCAAAAAATCGTTCTTTATCATCCGGCTTCATGTGCGAAAACGCATTGCGATACTCGTCGTCGTTTACGCCGTTGAACGACAATTCTGATTTCGCCTCCAGATGTCCATCCGCGCGCAAAACGCCCGTCGTTTCAATGCTCAACAAATGTTCATCCACCGGCGGGACGGGACTCGTGAGCAGAGTTTCGCCTTCCGCGCGGCACACGAGAAAACTGCGGTTGCAATCATAAGACGGCAGCAGGTCACGCGTGTTTTCATCGGTCGGATCCATCAAAACATATTTCCCCTTTTCCAATTCGGCGGTGACGATGGCGTGGTCGAAATCCGGCTCTGGAACTTCCTGATCGCGTTTCGCGCCGATATTGATCAACACGGGAAACGCGTTGAAACCGGCGTTGCGCAACATCGAAACGAGCAGCGCAGCCTTGTCGCGGCAGACGCCGTATTTTTTGTCGAACGTGATGGAAACGTCGTGCGGCTCAAAACCAGGGCGATCTTTTTCCGGCGTCAATCCCATATAACGGATATTTTTCGAGACGTAATAAAACAGCGCATGGATTTTATCCATGTCCGACGTTTTGTCGGCGGTGAGTTCAAAAACTTTTTGTTTCAAATCCGGCGTGATGGCGTCCAGATGCGACTGGCTCAAATTCCAATACCATTTGGAAATCGTCTGCCAGTCAGGCGTCGTGCTGACGAAAAGCCGTTGCAAAACCATTTCGTAAGGCGGCATGTTCGCTTCGTCATACATGCGCGGCACGTCATTGATTTCCCATTGATACGTTAGTGTGTTGTCGGCATTCGTCTGCGTGGTAGAAGTAATCGTGCCGGGAATTTCATCGCGCAATGCGATGCGCTGAAGCGGACGCGCGCCCGACGCCGCATGAACTTCATAAGTGATGTGCCGGATGTAACCGCTGCCTTCAAAAACATTTTCGTCGGCAAATTCGCCGGCGATCAGCGGACGTTCCGTGGTCGTGCGCACGACGGAATGAACGATGTCGCCGATCTCCAATTTGGGAATGTTGACGCGCAAAACGCGGTCGCTCGGGTCGTAAATATTTTCCGCCATCTGGCTGTCGTCAATGGATTCCTTCGAGTTCGCCGCCACGTCCACGGGCAAAATTGAGCCGTCTGGCTGGATGATTTCCAACTTCGCCACCGCGACCGTCGAATACGGCAGTTGAAAACCGAACGAAAGCGTGCGGTCGCCGCGCCGGCCTTTTTCCGTCAGCACTTTGGTGAAGGTTTCGTCCTGGCTTGCGCCCGTGCCGTTGGCGCGATAAAAGCGCACGGATTTCTGGTCAACGGTCGCGTCGTCACAATTCGGGAATTTTTCCGGCGTGATTTCCGCCGCCGCCGCGAGGACTTTTCCTGCGTCCACCAAAGCCCAGTCGTTGCCGAGATAATTGGTGTCATCAGCGCGCACCGAGGACACCACCAAAGAAACCAACGCCGTCAAAAAAATTCCGCGAAGCAAAAACGCACATTTCATTTTCATAAAAACAAGGGAGCCAAAGTAGCGCAATTCTTCCAGTGCGCCAAACAAATTGGAAGTTGGAAGCGTCCTGATTTGATAGGGATGGCGCGCTGCGCCGTCCGCGCCAGGTTGCGGCGCAAGGAATCAGCAAGACGTCAATTTTACTACATTCGTTTCCGTCGCCTGAAATTGCGCTCGGCGATGGGGACATCGCAGCGCGATGTCCCTACCTTCAAAATTGGAACATTACTGGGATGGTTGAATTTGAAACGGCGACAATTTTGCGGTGCAGGATTTCGCAACTCGTGTTGCGCGCATCCGGCGTGAAGAAAGTCTTGGCGTCAACTCCAGCAAAGTGCGAATGGTAATTTCGCCGCTCGCGGAATTTTTTTGACTGGACGCGCCGGGCGATTTACGCCGCCGACACGCGCTGGACGTTCTGGGCTTTCAACCCTTTGTCACTGGGCGTGACTTCAAAAGATACGTCGTCGCCTTCGTTCAAGGTTTTGAATCCCTCGCCAATGATGCACGTGTGATGCACGAAAACATCCTGGCCGGAATCCTGGGCGATGAAGCCGAACCCTTTTTTGTTATCGAACCATTTTACTTTGCCACTGGCCATATAACAGCTCCTGATTTTTGCAAGGCGGGCCAAAAATGACATGACACGGCGAAGTCCCCCATCCGCATCCAAAAAGGCCATTTTTCCCTAATGCCCAAGCCTTAATTAAGCAATCAACTTAAATAACTGCGTGCAGAAAGTCAAGCAAAAGCTGGGCAGGAACGGCGCACTGCGCCGTCCGCGCCCGGTTGCGGCGCTAGGAATTGACAAGCGGTTTACGCAACGACGCCCGTTTCCGTCACCTGACACTGCGCTCGGCGACGGGGACATCGCAGCGCGATGTTCCTACCTTACGATTAAAATATTGCCAAAAGCTGGCTCAATCCACCTGCATCGCCTGATCCAGCAATTCTGGCAAATGACTGGCCAGCGCCGTTTCGCCGACCGTAAAATTGGCACCAACTTTTTGCGCCGCTTCAAGCAAATCTGGTTTTTCGTCCGGCGCAAAGGCGATGACCGGCAAATGATTTGTAGCGGCGTCGGTTTTGTTTTTTTCAATGGCCGCCAGCACTTCGCCGCGCGCGTCCAGATCGGTGATCAAAAGCAAAGGCAGTTCCCGTTTCGCCGTCGCCGCGAGCAACGCAATGTTATTGACCGCCAGCACGCGGTAATTTAAATCCTGCAACCGGTTCACTAACTGGCTGCCAGGCATCAGCCTTTCGTAAAACACCAGCGCGAGCGGTTGCGTCATGCGCGGAAGATGACGGCAACGGGGTAAAAAAGCAAAATCGTTTTGGCCGCAGTCTGACAAATTTTTTACAAGTTTTTCATGCGTGACTGACAATTTATTTTCGCGTCCGGGCAAAAATCGCGGCATGAAAAAAATTCTGTCCGCCCTCGGTCTGGCCGCAATGTGCACGACAACTTTGTTCGCCGGAGAAACCTTGCAACTAAAACTCGTGCCCGAACGCGACTCTGTCTTAAAAAATTCGCCACAGGAAATCGTCGTAAAGATTGATCTGTCGGCCATTTCGGAAAAGAAAAAATCGCAGCGCACGCCGCTGAACCTCGCCGTCGTCATTGACCGTTCTGGTTCGATGACCGGCGCGAAACTGGAAAAAACCAAACAGGCGGCGATGCAATTGGTTGATCGCCTCACGCCCAACGACATTTTTTCGCTCGTCATTTTCAGCGACGAAGCGCAAGTGCTCGTGCCCGCGCAAAAAGTCGAAGACAAAGATGCGTTGAAGGAAAAAATCGAAAGCATCGAGGCGAACGGCAGCACGGCGCTTTATGCCGGCGTCAAAACCGGCGCGGATCAACTCGAAGAATATCTTTCGTCGAAACGCATCAACCGCGTCATTTTGCTTTCCGACGGTTTGGCAAATGTCGGGCCGAGCACGCCGCGCGATTTGCGCCGGTTCGGCAGCAGTCTGGCCGAGCGCGGCATTTCCGTCACGACCATCGGCGTCGGCGATGATTACAACGAAGATTTGATGGCCGGTTTGGCCGAGGCAAGCGACGCGAATTATTATTACGTCCAGGACACCGAAAAATTGCCGCAGATTTTCGCGAAGGAACTCGGCGAAATGCTGACCGTCGCCGCGCGCGATGTGCGGATTGAAATCATTTGTCCCGACGGCGTGAAGCCGCTTGGCTTCATCGGGCGCGCCGAAAAATTTGCCGACCAAAAAGCAACGGTGAATCTGAGCCAATTCACGACCGGCCAAAATCGTTACCTATTTTTACGCTGCCTCGTGGATGGTAAACAATCGGAAATCGCCAGCGCCAAAGCCAGTTACACTGACGAATTGAACGGCGGCGCAACCGGATCCGCCGATGACGTCGCGAAAATTAATTTCACCGAAGACCAATTGGATTCTGACAAATCCGTGAACGGCACGGTCGTCGCACAAAAAGAATTGATGCTGACCGCCGTCGCCAAAGACGAAGCCATCGCGCAAGCCGACGCAGGAAACTACGCGCAGGCCGCGACAATTCTCAAAAAACAATCCGCCGCACTCAATGGAACTTTCGCCAACGCGCCCGCCGCTGTCCAAAGCCAAATCCGCGCAGAAACAAATAACCTTGAAGACGTCAGCGATTCCATTGGCGGTTTTGGCAGCAGCTCATTTGACGGTTCCGCGACACGCAAAGTTTTGCAATCGCAGTCTTACAACACGCGCAATTCAAAATGAGTTTTGTGATTGCCTAAAACAAACCGAGGAAAAACTTTCAGACGATTAAAATGAAAACATTATTTTTCACGCTATTTTTGAGCGTCAGTTCAATTCTTATGGCCGACCAGATTCCCAACCGGCTTATTGACTACAAAGAATTTCAAAAAATTGTCGTCGCTTCCGCGAGCGAACGGGAATCGCATCGTTTGACCGAGCCGCAGTTTATCGAAGCGATGACTGACAAAACAGCGGTTGCTTTAGACGCGAGAAGCGCTTCAAAATATGAACTCCGGCACATTCGCGGCGCGGTGAATCTTCAGTTCACTGATTTCACCGCCGAAACTTTGGCAAAAATAATTCCCACGAAAAGCTCCAAAATCTTGATCTACTGCAATAACAATTTTATCGGCAGCCCGATTTCCTTCGCGTCGAAGGCTCCGTCCGCTTCGCTGAATATTTCGACTTACACATCGCTGCGATCTTACGGCTACACAAACATTTTTGAATTAGGCCCGTTGCTGAACGTGCGCACCACTTCCATTCCGTTTGACGGCACGGAAGTAAAATGAAGTTGCCCAAGACCGACAGCGTCACGCATCATCAATCTCATGAAAAAATTCCTGCTTTTTCTCGGCTTCATCGCTAGCGTTGCCCTCACCGGCTGCGCAACTTCTCAGCATGAATCTGATGTTGCCATGCCGCCGTCAGCCGTTAAATCATCACTCGCCAATTTATTGATCATCTCCGCAACTTACGGTTCGGGCGCCAATTTTTCAGATGTAACTGCGCGTGTGAATGATTTGCTCCGCCAGCCGAACGTCGAATTTTTTGCTCGGCCAGAATGGCTGCACGCCGACCCGACGCCAGGTTGGAACAAAGCGCTGGTGATCGTTTATGAATTCAAGGGGCATCGCCATATTTTCACGACTGGCGAAGGCGGCAACGTCAGCGCGAAAATTTTAGTCCGAGAAACTCACAAAAAATCCGGCGGCGCTGACGGAAAAAATTGATGAAAAAAGTCGCGGTGATTTTCGTGCTCGCGGTTTTGCTGCCGAGCCTTGTGCTCGCTTGGCTGGCCGTGCGTTCGTTGCGCGACCAGCAATTTTTGCTCGAACGCCAGCAATCGCTTTTGTATCAGCACGTCACCGATTCGCTCGCGCAAAATATTTCCGATTCGCTCGCGCAACAGCAGCAACAATTCGGCGCGCAGGTGGAAAATCTGGTCGGCAATCACGACCCGAATGAAATCGCCGCGCAGTTCGACGACAAAATCCGCGAACTCTGGCCGCTGGCCGAAGTCGGATTTTGCGTCACGCTTTCGGGAAAAATTCTTTCGCCGCCGCCGAACGCGCGACCGGACGCGCAAATGTTTCGTTTGGACAATAGCGCTTTTCTCGGCAACCGCGAAGTGGTCGAAGTTTATCGCAGTCCCAACAACGCCATTGCCAACAATAATTCTAGCTTTGGCGGAATTGGCGGCGGAGCTTCCAATCTGACGCGCAATTCGCCCGGCCAATCTTCGCCAACTTTGGACGGTTCGGCAGCAAGCACATTTGCAACTGCCCAAAATGCGCGCGCAGTTGAAAAAATTTCGTCTGCCAAACAGACAGATCAACTCGCGGTTCCTACCGCCGCGGCGCCAGCGAAAATTGCGTATGACAATGCTGCGCAAAAAAAATTATCGGAAGATCAAAGCGATTCCGTTCGTCAAGTCACTGCGGATTCAATCGGCGCGATGAATGGGCAACAGCTTAAAAGTTCCTTCAATTACAAGGCGGCGGAAGTGCGCAAAGTCAGTCCGCAAAGCCAGGCTTATCAAATCGCCGACAAGGACAAATCTGAAAGTCTCGCCAATGAACCGCAGGCCAATTTGTCGCGCGTCGTTCCGGAGGAAGCGGAATTCGCCCAACTCATCGGCAACGAAAGCGACGGAATGCTCGCGCGTTTTTTGCAAAACAAACTCAAGCTGATGTTCTGGCATCGGCTCAAAAGCGAATCGGATTTGATTTTTGGCGCGCAACTGAATTTGAACCGCGTCGTAGAAAATTTACGCGGCTTGGTGCAGCCGGACCGCGAATTGCAAAATGAAATTTGCCTCGCACTTTTGGATGACAACGCCAAACCCGTTGCGGTTTCGCGCAGCGGTTTTTCGGCAAATTGGAAACGTCCGTTTGTCGCCACGGAAATCGGCGACGCATTGCCGCATTGGGAAATCGCCGCGTATCTTGCGAACCCCGCGCAGCTCACACAGGCCGCGCGCACGGCGAAATTTACGCTCGGATTGCTCGTCGCCCTGCTCTTGCTGGCGATCGGCGTCGGCAGTTGGCTCATCGTCAGCAACCTGAATTCCGAGTTGAAACTCGCGCGGCAAAAAACCGATTTCGTCAGCAACGTTTCGCACGAATTGAAAACGCCGTTGACTTCGATCCGCATGTTTTCGGAATTGCTCGCGGAAAATCGCGTCACGGATGCGGCGAAACAAAAATCTTATCTACAAATCATCACCGCCGAAGCCGCGCGGCTGACACGGCTCATCAACAACGTCCTCGATTTTTCGCGCATGGAAAGCGGCGAGAAAAAATATAATTTTCAGCCGTGCGATTTGACGGAAATCGTCCGCACAACAGCGGAAACATTTCGTCCGCATCTCGAAGCGAACGGATTCAAATTTGATTGTGAATTGCCGGAAACAAAAATTTCTGTGCGCGGCGACGCCGACGCGTTGTCGCAAATTATCGTAAATCTTTTGTCCAACGCGGAAAAATATTCCACCGGGAGCGCCGGCATCTTGCCGGCCAGTCTGCCATTGCCAGCACGCCAGCAAGATGCTGGCGCTCCCGGTAAAGAAATCACATTGCAGGTTGGGCAAAAACAATCGCCCCTGCCCCACGCGGAAATCCAAGTTTTGGATCGCGGTTCCGGTGTGCCGCGCGGCAGCGAGAAAAAAATCTTCGAGAAATTTTATCGCGCCCACGATTCACTCGCCAGTGGCATTCAAGGTTCGGGTCTGGGACTGACGATCGCGCGCCAGATCGCCCGCGCCCACGGCGGCGATGTCATTTACGAATCACGTGACGACGGCGGCAGTTGTTTCATTTTGCGAATTCCAATCTCGGCAGAGACAACATGAAAACTAAAATTCTCATCGTCGAAGATGACCCGCATATTTTGCTGGGGCTCGAAGAAGTTTTGAAAAGCGAAGGCTACGAAATCGCCTCATGCAATCGCGGTGACGAAGCGGTTGCGGCTGTGACCAAATTTCAGCCGACGCTGATCGTGCTGGACGTGATGCTGCCGGGCGCGAGCGGTTATGATATTTGTAAACAACTGCGCGCGAAAAAAATTTCCGCGCCGATCCTCATGTTGACCGCCAAAGGTCAGGAGATTGACAAAGTCATCGGCCTCGATCTCGGTGCGGACGATTACGTTACAAAGCCGTTCGGCGTGCGCGAATTGCTGGCGCGAATCCAAGCGTTGCTGCGTCGTGGCAGCAATCTCAAATCAACCGACGAGACGGACGAATCAATTTTTCAAATCGGTTCGGCGACGATTGATCCAAAAACTTTTCAATTGAAGCGCGGCAAAACGACTGAAGAACTCACGGCCAAAGAATTAAAACTGCTCCAAATTTTTCACACACGCGTTGGCGAAGTTTTGTCGCGCGATAAATTGCTGAACGAAGTCTGGGGCTACAATTATTACGGCACGACGCGCACGCTGGACCAAGTCATCGTGCAACTCCGCAAAAAACTCGGCGACAACAGCGGTGAGCCTAAGCATCTGCTCACGATTCATGGCGTTGGATATAAATTGATCGCGTAAAAATCATTCCTCGTCTTGAAGAAAGCCGATGCGGCGTTTTGGTTTTTCGGGCGGCGGCGCAAGCAAGGGCAGAAGTTTTTGGTAAAGATCTTTCAATGCGGAATCGTGAACGAACAAAGATTTATCAATTTCGGCGAGCCGCTTGAGAATCGTCGCATTGGCGGTAAGTTCCTCGCGCATCTTCAAAAAAGCCCGAATGACGTAAAGACTCATCTGAACCGCGAGCGGACTATTCAAAACATTCGCCGCTTGAAGCGCGCCATGTTCGGTAAAAACTTGGACGCTTTTGGAAAATTTGAGCCGACTCAAGGATGTCACAGTTTGTGATATGCTCAAAATTTCATCGCGCTTCAAAATAAAAGCAAATTCTGGCGGAAAACGTTCAGAGTTGCGCTTCACGGCTTGGTTCAATGCCCGCGTTTCAACCCCGTAAAGTTTGGCCAGATCGGTATCAAGTAAAACCCGCTGGTCGCGGATGGTAAGAATACGCAGCTTCGGAATGCTTTCAGTCATGGTTCAGGTTTTTAATTGCACACGTTTGCAATGAGTTGGACGAAAATGATTTACGCCAACTCCCCTTCACCTTATTTGACGCGCCGCCAAAAAATTTACGGCAAATCCGTTTTGCCCATCAAAAACTTGTCGCACTCGCGCGCGGCGCCGCGGCCTTCGTTGAACGCCCAGACAACGAGGCTTTGGCCGCGACGACAATCGCCGGCGGCAAAAACTTTCGGGATGTTCGTCGTGTATTTTTCAAAATCGGCTTTGGCGTTGGAACGCGGATCGCGTTCGATGCCGAGCGATTCGAGCAACGGCTGTTCCGGCCCGAGAAAACCCATCGCGAGCAGAACGAGTTGCGCGGGCAAAACTTTTTCGCTGCCGGGAACATTTTTCGGGATGAACTGGCCTTTGTCGTTTTTCGTCCATTCGACTTGCACGGTGTGAACCGCTTTGACGTGGCCATGTTCGTCGCCTTCAAATTTCGTCGCGGTCGTCACATAGACGCGCGGGTCGGCGCCGAATTTCGCGGCGGCTTCTTCCTGGCCGTAATCGAGTTTGTAAGTCTTCGGCCATTCGGGCCACGGATTATCCTTCGCGCGTTCGAGCGGCGCTTTCGGCAAAATTTCCACCTGCACGAGCGATTTGCAACCGTGCCGGATCGAAGTGCCAACGCAATCGGTTCCCGTATCGCCGCCGCCGATCACAACGACGTCTTTGCCGTCCGCCGTGATGAAACCGCCATTCTTATGATTGTCCAAAATGGCTTTTGTGTTCGCGGTGAGAAAATCCATCGCGAAATGAATGCCTTTCAACGGACGACCTTCGATCAGCAAATCACGCGGCTTGGTCGCGCCCGTCGCCAGCACCACGGCGTCAAATTCCTTCAAAATTTTTTCCGCCGGATAATTTTTCCCGACCTCGGTGTTGCAGACAAATTTGATGCCCTCGGCTTCCATGACTTTCAGGCGGC
>JAMFSG010000052.1 GCA_026225155.1 Verrucomicrobiota bacterium | reverse complement strand
GGATTGCTGGGACGCAACAAACTAAGGTTATGAATAATTCTCCATCCCCACGCAGGAGCAGACCGGGTTGCGGTCGCCAAAGACGTTGTCCACGCGGGCGACGTGCGGCCAGAATTTGTGGTCGTGCAAATCCTTCGCCGGGAACGCCGCTGCCTCGCGCGTGTAGGGACGATTCCAATTGTCGCTGGCGATCTGGTCGGCGGTGTGCGGCGCGTTTTTGAGCAGGTTGTTTTTCGCGTCGGTCGCGCCGGATTCGATCGCGGTCATTTCGGCGTGGATGGAAATCATCGCGTCGCAGAAACGGTCGAGTTCGTATTTGGATTCGCTTTCGGTCGGCTCGACCATGAGCGTGCCGGCGACAGGCCATGAAAGCGTCGGTGCGTGAAAGCCATAATCCATCAGGCGTTTCGCGACGTCTTCGGCGGTGGTTTTGTGGAACGCGCGCAGGTCCAAAATACATTCGTGCGCGACGAGGCCGTTGCTGCGGTAAAGCGTCGGAAAATATTTTTCCAGGCGCGCGGCAATGTAATTCGCGTTGAGGATGGCGAACTTCGTCGCCTCGGTCAGTCCGTCCGCGCCCATCATCGCGATATACATCCACGAAATCGTGAGGATGCTCGCGCTGCCCCACGGCGCGGCGCTGACAGCGCCGATGGGATTTTCGCCGCCGAGATTAACGACGTTGTGGCCGGGCAAAAATTCCACCAGATGTTCCGCCACGCCGATCGGCCCGACGCCGGGACCGCCGCCGCCGTGCGGGATGCAAAATGTTTTGTGCAGATTCAAATGGCAGACATCCGCGCCGATGAAACCGGGCGAAGTCAAACCGACTTGCGCGTTCATGTTCGCGCCGTCCATGTAAACTTGTCCTCCGTTCGCGTGGATGATTTCGCAAATCTCGCGGATGGTTTCCTCGAACACGCCGTGCGTGGACGGATAAGTGATCATCAGGCACGACAAATCATTTTTGTGCGCCTCGGCTTTGGATTTCAAATCGGCAACGTCAATGTTGCCGTTCGTGTCGCACGCGACGGCGACGACGGTCATGCCGGCCATGACGGCGCTGGCGGGATTCGTGCCGTGCGCGGAAGTGGGAATCAGACAGACATTGCGATGCGCCTCGCCGCGCGATTCGTGATACGCGCGGATGACGAGCAAGCCGGCGTATTCGCCCTGCGAACCGGCGTTGGGCTGCAACGAAATTCCTGCGAAGCCGGTGATTTCGCCGAGCCAGTTTTCGAGATTTTGAAAAAGCGTCTGGTAGCCACGCGTTTGCGCGAGCGGCGCGAACGGATGAAGCTTGCCGAACTCGGGCCACGACACGGGAAACATTTCGGCGGCGGCGTTCAACTTCATCGTGCACGAGCCGAGCGGAATCATCGAGGCCGTGAGCGAAAGGTCGCGCGATTCGAGCCGCTTGATGTAGCGAAGCATTTCGGTTTCGCTGTGGTAACTGTTGAAAACTTTGTGGGTGAGGAATGAAGAAGTGCGTCGCACATTTTCAGGAAGACCCACCCAGTCAGCAACGTGATGATACTCCCTCAACACTTGCTCAACTGTAAGGGTGGCTTTGTCGCTGGTATTAAATAATTTAAAAAGTGATTCAACATCAGCAGCAGTTGTCGTTTCGTCTAAACTAATTGAAATGGTTCGCTCATCTACAATCCGGAGATTGATTCGGCACTTGTTGGCAGCCTCAACGAATTTTGTCGAATTCTCGACGAATACTACTACCGCACCAAAATAATTTGATCCTAATTTGGTGGCCGAAACATACCCGATGTCATTGAGACCAGTTGCTAGGATCGCAGCAAATGACGTAACGCGTTCCGCGATTTTCTTCAAACCTTCCGGCCCGTGATAAACGGCGTAGAGCGAAGCCATGTTCGCGAGCAGCGCTTGCGCGGTGCAGATGTTGCTCGTGGCTTTTTCGCGGCGGATGTGCTGCTCGCGCGTGCCGAGCGCGAGGCGCAACGCGGGTTTGCCGCGCGAATCTTTGGAGACGCCGACGATGCGGCCGGGCATCTGGCGTTTGAATTCGTCGCGCGTCGCAAAAAACGCCGCGTGCGGTCCGCCGTAGCCGAGTGGCACGCCAAAGCGTTGCGCGCTGCCGACGGCGATGTCCGCGCCGAATTCGCCGGGCGGTTTGATGAGTGTGAGCGCGAGCAGATCGGTGGCGACGGTGAGGATTGCGCCAGCGGCGTGCGCTTTTTCCGCGAAGCCGGAATAATCGTGGATCGCGCCGAACGTGTCGGGATATTGCACGAGCGCGCCGAAAACTTTTTCGCTGAACGGAAAATTTTCCGCGCTGCCGATGACGGTTTCAATTCCCAACGCGTGCGCACGGCTGCGGACGACTTCGATGGTCTGCGGATGACACGTTTCGGAGATGAAGAAAAGGTTGCGGTCATCTTTGAGCCGGTGCGACATCGTCATCGCTTCGGCGGCGGCGGTGGCTTCGTCGAGCATCGAGGCGTTCGCGATGTCGAGGCCGGTAAGTTCGCTGGCGAGCGTTTGAAAATTCAAAAGCGCTTCGAGGCGGCCTTGCGAAATCTCGGCCTGATACGGTGTATATTGCGTATACCAGCCGGGATTTTCGAGGACGCTGCGCTGGATGACCGGCGGCGTGATGGTGTCGTAATAACCCTGGCCGATGAACGAGCGGAAAACTTTGTTCTCGCTGGAAATTTTTTTCAGTTCAGCGAGCGCGTCGGATTCACTTTTCGCGGCGGGCAGGTCCAGATTTTTTTCGAGCCGGATTTTTTTCGGGACGGCGGCGTCAATCAGTTCGTCCAAATTTTTGTGGCCGAGCAGCGCGAGCATCTCGCTGGTTTCGGCGGCGTTCGGGCCGATGTGGCGGCGGACAAATTGATCGGGATGATTTAACAAACTGGCACTCCTATTTTCTGAAAATAACATCCGAAGAAAGTAGATTTGAATGGCCGTAAATCAAGTGCGATTTGATACGCATTTTGGGTGGTGCGGAATCCGGGTAATCGCCTAGACTTCAACCATGTTAAGCCCGCGACAGCGTCCTGTCCTGTTGGCATTGACTGCCTTGGTGCTGATCTGGGCGGTTGCGTTTGCCGGTTATCGGATCGCTCGGCACGCCACAGTCACGCCGGAAAAGGTCCGCGCCTATCTTTCGTCCGTTGATTTCAGCCATTTGTCCGCCGCCGACCGCGCCGACGCCATCGCGAAACTTGCCGCCATGCTCAATGCTTTGACGCTGGAAGAACGGCAGAGTCTGCGGCTAGAACGCCTCGCGTGGTTCAATGAAATGACCGACGCGGAAAAAAGCAAATTTCTCGAAGCCACGTTGCCCACGGGCTTCAAGCAGATGATTTCCGCGTTTGAGGATATGCCTGCCGATAAACGCAAACACGTTTTGGATCAAGCGATGAAAAAGATGCAGGATGCGAATGACAAGCTCGCGGCCGGCGGGCAAGCATCGCCGCAAGGAACCAACGGCCCGGTGTTGAGTCCCGAGCTTCAAGAACAGGTGACAAAGATCGGCCTGCAAAGTTTTTACAGCCAAAGCTCCGCGCAGACGAAGGCGGAAATGGCGCCGTTGCTGGAAGAAATGCAACGCACGATGGAAAGCGGAAGAATGTTGCGCGCGCCCTAACAATGAAATTTTCTGCGCGCGCAAAAAATTATCTGGCGTTCACGCTGATCGAACTGCTCGTTGTGATTGCCATCATCGCGATTCTCGCGGCGTTGTTGCTCCCCACAATTGGACGTTCCAAAGAATCCGCCCGCGCGACCGCGTGTTTGAGCAATTTGCATCAGATTGGAATCGCGCTGCAAATCTACGTTTCCGACAACAACAATAAACTGCCGGTGATGCGCGATGTTTCGACCGATCCGGCGGTCGCGGCGACGAACACGTTTCCCGACATCCAAAATGTTTTGGCCACGCAACTTGGCAACACGAACGTGTTGCGCTGTCCTTCTGACTTGCAGCAATTTTTTGAGCAGACCGGTTCGAGCTACGCGTGGAACAGTTTGTTGAACGGCGAGGACGCGGATCATTTGAAAGTTTTCAATATTTCATTCAACTCACAGGAAATTCCAGTGGTTTACGACAAGGAAGATTTTCACAAGGCGCGCGGCGCGAACAAGGCGGTGAATTATCTTTATGCCGACGGCCACATCAAAAATCTGCTGACCATCGAGGGCGTCAAATGATCGAATTGCGCAACGTCGTCAAGAAATTTGCCGGGCGCACGGCGGTGGATGATTTGTCATTCACCGTTCCGCGCGGGGAAATTTTCGGTTTGCTCGGCCACAACGGCGCGGGCAAAAGCACGGCCATCGGCATGATGCTCGGCCAAGTCTGGCCAACGGGCGGCGAAGTGAAAGTCTGCGGCCACGACGTGCAATCGAACCGCCGCAATGCCTTGATGCGCGTCGGCGCAATTTTTGAAGCGCCGGTTTTTTATGATTATTTGAGCGGCTGGCGCAATCTGGAAATCTTGAGCACCTACACCGCGCCGACTTCTAAAGAGCGGATTCGCGAAGTGATCGAGTGGGTCGGCCTGACCGGTCGCGAGCAATCTAAAGTGCGGACATATTCGCATGGAATGCGTTCGCGGCTCGCACTCGCGCAGGCGTTGTTGCCCAAGCCGGAATTGCTCATTCTCGACGAGCCGAGCGACGGCCTTGATCCCGAAGGCATCCACGAAATGCGCGAAACGATTTTGCGCCTGCAACGAGAACTCGGTCTGACGATTTTGCTATCGTCGCATTTGCTGAATGAGGTTGAACAACTCTGCACGCGCATCGCCGTTTTGCAAAAAGGCAAAAAAGTTTTTGAAGGCAACGTCGCCGATGTGAAAAATGCGCGCGGCAAAGTGGCTTTGAAAACAAATCGTTTTGCGGACGCGACCAACCTGCTGCGCGAACGCGGTTTGATTACGGCGACTTCAGAAGAAAAATTCATCACGCTGGCGGACGGACGTTCGACGGCGGATGTGATCCAAGTTTTGGTTTCCGCTGGCATCGCGGTGGAAGGCATCTGGCAGCATGAGCAGACCGTGGAAGATTTTTATATGAACTTGATCAAACCGTCCGCCAAAAATTAAATCATGTTCCTCGCCCAGCTTAAAAACGAACTCTGGAAATTGTTCGGCAAGAAACGCACTTACATCGGCTTCGGCGCGTTTTTGCTCGCGCAGACGGCGATGATGCTGGCGTTCAAATATACGAACTGGCAGCGCGATTTTGAAAAACTGCTCAATGGCAACGGCTATCTTGCGTCGGAATTCATTTCGGTGCTGACGGTTTCGGTCGTGATGCTGATGCCGCAGATTATGCTGCTCATGCCGCTTTACGTTTCGCTGGTCGGCGGCGATCTTGTGGCGAAGGAAGCCGAGGACGGCACGTTGCGGATGATTTTGTCGCGGCCGATTTCACGCTTCCGGCTGCTGTTCGTGAAATGGGTCGCGGGAATTATTTTCGCCGTTGTGCTCGTGCTGATGCTCGGCTTGACCGCGATGGGATTTGCGAGCCTGCTGTTTCCGTGGAAAGGGATGTTCGTTTTTCTGCCCGGACAAGTATTCGGGGTTTTGACGGCGCACGAAGGTTTGTTGCGTTTTATTTTCTCCCATCTGTTTCTGGCGATGAATGCGAGCGTGATGGTTTCAGTCGCGTTTATGTTTTCGTGCTTCAACATGAAACCGTCGGCGGCCACAATTCTCGCGCTCTCGTTTTTGTTCGTGAGCATGGTCATGGAAAATATTCCGTTCTTCGAGCGCTACGAAACCTGGTTCATCACGCACCATTTCAAATGCTGGCTGCTCGTCTTCCACGACCCGGTTCCGTGGACGCAAATCTGCCAATCGGAAATCATCCTCGCCCTCGTCCTCGAAAAACGAACGGATCGAGGAGGCTCGCCTCTTCCCCGAACTGCCGCGAGCGCCTACCCCGGAAGGCTCGGAGGACGAGCACGACACCGGGAACGAGCCAACTCGCACAGCCAAAATTCTCTTCAGGCCCGCACCGCCTTTAATCATACCCCGCACCGCTCCAGTTTTTTGCTTCCACGCCGGCCCCAAGGGTTGGCATAAGCTAATTTATGAAATATTTCCCACTGGCAATTCTCTCGTCCATTCTGTTGGTCAGTGTGAGTTTGTCTTCCGCCGATACTTTGAAGCCATCCACACAATCTTC
>JAMFSG010000051.1 GCA_026225155.1 Verrucomicrobiota bacterium | reverse complement strand
CGATGTTTTGCCGGTGGACGATTTTGGCGTGCGTAGTGGATTTGGCCACGCGTATCGCAAAGGCAAAATGCCGAAGCCGAAGGAACTGCTCGCGCACGGCGAAAGATGGCGTCCGCACCGCACCACCGCCGCGTGGTATCTCTGGCGCGCCGCCGATGCCGCGAAGAAACCGGCGAAGAAAAAGAAGTGACGCCGTGTCGCCGTTCGGGTAAATAATTTTCTTTGGAGGCGAATTCCAAAAATCATTTGAGACCATGAAACACTTGTTGTCGTTGGAAAAATTGCCAGTCGCGGATTTTGAAAAAATTTTGCGCGACGCCGTCGTGTTCAAAAAAGAACGCGGCGCGCACCATACCCAGCCGCTCGCCGGCCAGACGTGGGCGCTGATGTTCTCCAAATCGTCAACGCGCACGCGGGTTTCCTTTGAGGTCGGCATCCGCGAACTTGGTGGCAACGTCATGTTTCTCAACGCGAACGACATCCAGCTCGGCCGCGGCGAACCGATCAAAGATACGGCGCGCGTCATCGGGCGCATGGCGCATGGTGCGGTCATCCGCACGTTTGCGCAAAGTGACGTCGAAGAATTTGCGGAATTTTCCAAAATCCCGACGATCAACGCACTGACCGACGATGAACATCCGTGCCAGGTGTTGACGGACATTTTTACGTTTGAAGAATTTCGCGGACCGATCGCTGGAAAAATTGTGACGTTCATCGGTGACGGCGCGTGCAATATGCCGGTGTCGTGGATTTTTGCTGCGGCGAAATTGGGACTTGAACTGCGTATCGCCGCGCCGAAAGAATTTCAGCCGAGTTCCGATATTCTAAAACGTGCGGGCGGAAGAATTATTGTCACCGCCGATTTGAATGCGGCGGCGAGCGGCGCGGATTTGCTTTACACCGACGTTTGGGTTTCGATGGGCAAGGAAGCCGAAGCCGCCGAACGCATCAAAATTTTGAGCGGTTATCAGATCAATCAAAAGCTCGTGAAGCTTGCCAAACCGGACGCGCTGGTGATGCACTGCCTGCCCGCATATCGCGGCAAGGAAATTGACGCGGAAACTTTTGAGGCGAACGCGGAAACTATTTTCACGCAGGCGGAAAACCGTTTGCACACGCAGAAGGCGGTTTTGAATTGGACGGTCAGTTGACCCGAATTTTTAGACGGAATTAACAGAATTTTCAGAATTAAAAACGGCAATCTGAAATTTTGTTAATTCTGCAAATTCTGTCTAAAAATCAATTTGAGTATTGCCGCAGATATTTCAGCGCGACTTTGAAATCTTTCGGCAGCTCGCTTTTGATGGTCACGGTTTCTTTCGTGATGGGATGCGGCAGGCTTAATTCTCCGGCGTGCAGCGCGACGCGGGAAATGAGCGGACGTTCTTCGCGTCCGGGTTTGAGGCGATAATCCTGCTTGAGCCGCGAAAGCCAGAGCGGTTTGCCGCCGTAAATATCATCGCCGACCACCGACAAATCCGCCTGGCGCAAATGCACGCGGATCTGGTGCGTGCGCGTCGTGAGCGGTTCGCATTGCAGCAGCGCGTAGCCGTGGCGCGGAAAATTTTCCAGCACGGTGAAAATGGTCTTGGATTTTTTGCCGTTGTCCGCGTCAACGCGCATCGCGCCGAGTTTCAGCGGATGCGGCGCGAGCGGCGCGTCCACTTCAAATTTATTTTCCACCGGCGTGCCGCGCGCGAGCGTCAGAAATTTTTTCAACGGTCTTTCCGCGCCGAATAAATCCGCCAGAGCGACGAACGCGGGTTTGTTTTTGGCGAGCAATAAAATGCCGCTGGTGTCGAAATCCAAGCGGTTTGCGTTGTTCAGATAATCCAGATTGCGTTCCCGCGCCCATGGTTTGCCGTCCTTGATTCCGGCGTGAAGCAACTGCATCAGGTTCGGACGTTCGACTTCAGGTTCGTCCTTGATGATGAGGCGCGCGGACGGATTCAAACTTTCCGGCGAAGTCAATACGCCCGCAGGTTTGTCGAGCGCGAGCAAATGTTCGTCCTCGAAAAGGATTGGAATTTCCCAAAACTCGCGCGTCGCGGGCGAAGAAAGTTTGATGGTGCTGGTTTTCAAATTTTTGACTTAATCAACAGAAGCGAACAAAGGGAACGAAGTCTTTGGTTTGCTTCGTCGGCTTCAGTACAAAATAAAATTTTGGG
>JAMFSG010000050.1 GCA_026225155.1 Verrucomicrobiota bacterium | reverse complement strand
TTGAAAGTGCGGGCAAAAGCAGCGCCGCCAAAATGGCGATGATGGCGATGACCACGAGTAGTTCAATCAAGGTGAATGCGTGTGCCAGCCTGCATCGCGGCGGCATTTCAAAACGTGCTATTGGTTCACGGCGCATTTCTGAAACACAAATTCACAATACGCCTGCCGGCTTGAACTGCCAGTAAAATTTTGTTCCAAAAAAAATGCAAAAAAATCAGCCGGGAACGATGATTCGTCCCGGCTGGTTTTTTACTAATAGCTTTGACGTTCGGAAAAATCTATCCGTTCAATACGTCAATAATTCCAATTCCCGCAAACCGGCATCGGTCAATTGCCAGTGGCTGCCGCGTTTCACGACAAAATGCCGGCACGGATTCGCGCGTTCTTCCGTTTCATTCACGGAAAGCAGTTGGATTTTTCCGCTACCCTTGATTTCTGAAGCCGCGCGCGGCATGAGTGCGAACGCGACGCCGTTGTAATTCAGCGCGACTTCATAACCCACGACGCCTTCTTTTTCCGCGACGGGATTTTGCAGGACGAGCGCGGCGTAGCGTTTGAGATAGGGAAAATTCGTATCGCGCACGAACACGCGGCACAGCTCCGTCTGGCTGCGGATGAAATTCAGCAGGCCGAATTTTTTTTCGCCCGGCTTTTCGCCCAGCAAAATCGGGCGCGGGTCGAGGCCATTCAAATTCTGGCCGTTCCATTCGCCGTGGTCATTGCGCTCGGCGGAATTTTTTTTGAACCACGCGGCGAAATTGTCGTTCACCAAGACATTCAGTTCAAAATGGACATGCGCGCGCCATTTGCCGATGGCTTCAGCGCTTGATGTGCGGCCCATCGTGGCGATGACTTCGCCCGCGCGGACCGGCTGGCCGATTTTCAAATCCGGTCGCACGGCGCTCAAATGCGCGTAAACAGAATAAATTTCCAAGCCTTCGACGATGTGCCGGATCACGATATAATTTCCGTAATTCGACAAGCCCGGACGTTTGCTGAAATACATCACCGTGCCGTCGGCGGTCGCCATGACGGGATCGGTCGGTTCGCCGTGACGGTCGGTTTGGAGATGCAAGATGTCCAGCCCCTCGTGCATTCGCTGGCTGTTGTCGCGCACGCAGCCGAAACTGCCGCTCATCCACGGACGATCCGGCGTCGTTGGCGCAAAAAATTTCAATTCATCCCCCGGCGTGTAAAGCGCGTGGTTCGCCGTCGGAAATTGAAATGGCGATTGCGCGAACAGTTTTGCGCCGAAAAAAATAATGGCTGCGAACGCCGCGCCGCGAAAAAAAGAGCGCATCATTGTTTGGCGGTTTGAGCTTTTTTGGCGGCGCGATTCAGGCCGGCGACGAGTTTCACCGCTTCTTCATGCGACATGTCCGGCGTGAACGTGAGCGTGCCGCTCGCATTGCGCGCGTTGATCAGCGGCGCGGCCAGCCAGCGTCCGTCCGCGACTTTTTCACCCCATTGGCCGAAGATGACAAAATGTTTTCCACCATACGCCGATGAAAATTGTTCCAACGTCCAGGCGCCCGTTTCATCAAATTTCAGTTCGATTGCAAATCCGCCCGGCGTTTCCATCAGGCGCGCGCGAATGAGATTTGCCTCCGTCAAAACCGGTTCCGTCGCGACCATGACCGACACCGGCTCCACGCGCAAAATCGAGACCGTCTGGCCGCCGCCTTCGGGATTTGCGGTGCTCTCGATGTGCACGCGGATCGCGCCCAGCGTCTTGTCTTCTTTCTTTTTTTTCGACGTCGCACAGCCGCAAACCAGCGTCAACATCAGCAGCGCCAGCAAATAAAGATTGAATCGTCCCGCATTAAAATTCATAGTTCACACACAAAATCGCAACCCGCGAACAAAGTAAAGACACTTATGGGCAAACAACACAACAAAGACGAACACAAAAAACGCCGCAAGGCCTACATCAAGCGTAAAAAAGCCGTGGTCAAAACCAAAAAGACTGCGGCGAAAAAGTAAGCGCACCAAAACCATTGAAGCCGTCCGATTTTGCGGGCGGCTTTTTTCATTTCAACCACGGATGGACCCGGATGAACACGGAAAAAAACTTGACGCGAATTACACCAATTTTCGCGAATTGATTTCGCCGGATTTTAATTCGTGTTGGTTGGCAAAATTCACGTCAAAACCTTTTCTTCATCCGTGTTCATCCGGGTCCATCCGTGGTTGTTAATTCAGTTTTCGCAGCGCGCCGTCCGTTCCCATTTCCGCGACCAAATCAAAAATGTCGCGTTGCAAACAAAATACTACGTCATCGCGCAATTCGGGAATCGCCAGCAACCGCCGCGCGTTTTGTGAACTGGAAAATGTTTTCGCCCAATTTGATTGCGCCGATAAAAAAGTCCGCCGCGCAATTTCCGTTGCATCGGAAACGGTGGAGCGAGCGTCCGCGCGAGCCGTCAATAATTCCGCCAGCGCGCCGGCCGCCAAAACATCTTCCAACGCCGCGCCTTCGCCCGTGCCTGCGCAAACCAGCAAGACTTCCGTGAAATTTTTCGACTGCAGAAATTTTGCCGTCGCCGCGAGATTCAAAAACGATGCCGCCAAAATGGTTTTTGCGCCGACACAGGCACGCAACGCGCGCGTGCCATTCGTCGTCGTGCTGACGACGGTTTTGCCCCGGATTTTTTCCGGCGAAAATTCGCGCGGTGAATTGCCGAAATCAAAATCAACGCCGCCGGATTGCGCCGCGCGGATTTTCACGCCATCGCGTTCGCCAGCCAGTAAAACTTCCGGCCGTTTTTTGCGAAGCGCGATGGCCTCGGAAATTTCGCTGACGGGAATGATTTCTTTTGCGCCATTTTGCAAGGCGGTGATAAACGTGCTCGTCGCGCGCAAAATGTCGAACACGACACACGCCATCGCGCGCAGATCGCTTTTCGCGAGCGCGGGCAATTCTGCCGGCGACAGAATGGTTTCAATTTTCAAAGCAATAATTGCGCGACTTCTTTCCATGAGTTCACGCGTTCGTGGTGCTTGTTGCCTGCTTTTTGATTGTGCGGCTGGGTGAACAATAAAGTCCGTCCCGCAAAGTGATCGAGGTTTTTGAAATGGTCGTCAATCATGATGTCGCCGCAAACGATTTTTTTCGAGCCGCACAAAACGATCTGCTGCCAGGTGACGAAGGGAAAATGTTCCTGCAACCATGCGATCTTTTCAACGAGGCTGGTCGGATATTCGGTGGCGGCGGAAACGATGAAGAGTTCGTAGCGGCGATTCAGTTTTTCCAAAACTTCCTGGCTGTCGGCGATGACCGGTGCATCGCGAAAAAATCCCGGTTCCAAAATGTGTTCGTTTGATCGCGGAGAAATTTCCAATTCCGACAGGCCGATCGTTTCCGCCAAAGTTTTGCGGATTTTAGTATCGCGCTCATGGTAAGTTATGAATTGCGCGTGCGCGTCCGCCAAAACTCCGTCCATGTCCACGATCAATCGTTGCATCGCTGCATGAAAACCGACCGGCAAATTCCCGTCCAGTATAATTCCATTTTTGAAATAAACGGCAAAAAAGTCCGGGCAGAGGTCGTATTTGCTCCCGAAATTGCTCGCCAAACGGACAATTTCGGCTATTTTGCCCGTCAGAATTAAAATCATGTTCACTGGAACTTACACCGCGATTGTCACGCCGTTCCGCGGCGGCCAACTGGATGAACCCGCGCTCGAACGCCTGATCAAATTGCAGATCAAGGGCGGCGTGGACGGCATTGTGCCGGTCGGCACCACCGGCGAATCGCCGACGGTCAACACCGAGGAACACATCAAGATCATCGCGTTGTCGGTGAAATTTGCCGCCGGAAAAATCAAAGTGCTCGCAGGCACGGGCGGCAACGCCACGAGCGAAGCAATCCATCTCACGCAGGAAGCCGAAAAAGCCGGCGCGGATGGGTCGCTGCAAGTTGCGCCGTATTACAACAAGCCGACGCAGGAAGGTTTGTATCAGCATTTCAAGGCCATTTCCAAGGCGACAAAACTGCCGATCATTTTGTATAGCATTCCCGGCCGTTGCGGCATCGAGATCGCCGTGGAAACGGTGAAACGGCTCGCGGCGGATTGTAAAAATATCGTCGGCATCAAGGAAGCCGGTGGAAGCTGCGAACGCGTGTCGCAATTGCGCGCCGTGCTCGGAACGAAATTTGAGATTCTGTCCGGCGACGATTCTTTGACGTTGCCGTTCATGTCGGTCGGCGCCAATGGCGTTATCAGCGTCGCGTCCAATGTGATCCCGAAAGAAGTTTCGCAGATGGTGAACGCGTTCGCGCGCGGCGATGCAAAAAAAGCATTGGCCTTGCACGCGCGATATTATCCGCTGTTCAAAGATCTGTTCATCGAAACCAATCCGACGCCGGTGAAAGCCGCGCTGGCGATGATGAAATTGATCGAGGAAGAATATCGTCTGCCGCTCGTGCCGATGAACCCGAAAAATTGGGACGTCCTGCGCACGACGCTGAAACGCTGCGACGTGTTGGAGTAAGTTTTTATCACACGGAGGCACGGAGGACACAGAGTTGGAAAAAAGTTTTTCTCTGTGTTCT
>JAMFSG010000049.1 GCA_026225155.1 Verrucomicrobiota bacterium | reverse complement strand
GATTTACATTTGATTTCGCTTCCTCGTCGTTCTCGTTTTATTTTTTGAAGGACGATGACGGGCAGGGGAACAAGGATGAAGAAAAAAATCCGTGTCCATCCGTGTCCATCCGTGGTTAAATTCTCCGCGCAACTATGGACTCAAAAAAACTGGCGCAGCTTTGCCGCGATTTTGCGGACAATAAAAAGGCGGAAAACATTGCCGTGCTCGACGTGCGCAAAGTCTCGTCGGTGACGGATTATTTTGTGATCGCGTCCGGCTCGAGCGAGCCGCACCTGCGTGCCATCGTTTCGGAGATCACCGACCAGTTGCGTGACAAATACGATCTGCGCGCCACACGCGTGGATGGCGCGACCGGCGGTGCCTGGGTGGTGCTGGATTTTTTTGACGTGATCATCCACGTCATGCGCGCCGACGTGCGCGAACATTACGACTTGGAAAGCCTCTGGGCCGATGCAAAGCCGTTGAAAACAGCCAAGGCCAAAACAAGGTTTTGAGTCTTTAATGCTTAATTTTTAGTTGTGTGGAAAAAAAATCCGCCACAACTAAAAATTGGGAATTTCTTTAAGCGGTTTTCTCCGGAATCGCTTCCGAGGCCTTGACCATTTCTTCGATCAACTTTTGAAATTCAATCAATCCAGTTGAAGGCACGATGATGGTATCACGTCGTCCGCCGACGTCCTCGGTGATGCGCAAAAACCTTCCTCGTGGATTTTCCTTGAGCGTGAAGACGAACGCCTTGCGTTCGATCTGAACTTCCGCGCTTTTCAATGTATCTTCAGCTACAACCGGTTTTGGCTGGTTGAATTTTAGTTGATTGTAGCCGTGGTGGGTGAGTTGAGGGCTGCGTCCGTAAGGAGCTGAACGTTGGTTTGTAATCATAAGTCCCGTGGTGTTCCACTACGCCCTGAACTTCGTCCACTTCCAAAAATTGTCAAATGAGAAAAACACTTATTTTACGGCATGTTCATGCGGTTTGGCGGTGTTAAAAAAAGCCGTTAGCGGAACTCTCTTTGGGGCAACAACATCCGTAGTATTTCCGAAAATAAAACCGCCCGAAAAAATTTAATTTTTCGGGCGGTTCATTTTGAATTTTCGCAAGATTCAAAAAAAAATCTGCGCTTACAAAATGTTCGCCGCGAGTTCCGCGAGTTCGGAACGTTCACCTTTTTGCAACTCGATATGTGCGGCAATCGGCTGGTCGCGGAAGCGGCTGATGATGTAATTAAATCCGTTCGAGGACGAATCCACATACGGATTATCAATCTGGTAAGGATCGCCGGTGAAAATGATTTTCGTGCCGTGACCGACCCGCGTGACTATGGTTTTTGCTTCCAGCGGCGTGAGGTTTTGCGATTCGTCAATGACCATGAACTGGTTTGCGATGCTGCGTCCGCGGATATAACTCAACGCCTCGACCACGATGCTGCCGCTGCGCATCAGATCAGCGGCGCGGCGATGATCATGGCCCATATTCAAGTCGCTCAACATTTCCAATGCGTCATGGATCGGCTGCATCCACGGCGCGAGTTTTTCTTCGAGCGAGCCGGGCAAAAAGCCAAGTTCCTTGCCCATCGTGATCGTCGGGCGCGCGACGACGAGCCGGCGGAATTCACGATCCAGCACGGTTTTTTTCAAGCCCGCCGCCATCGCCAAAAGTGTTTTGCCCGTGCCGGCCTTGCCCATGAGCGTGACCAGTTTCACGCGGTCATCGAGCAACGCGTCGAGCGCAAAATTTTGTTCACGGTTGCGCGGCTTGATGCCCCAAACGCCTTCGCGCGAATCAATGATCGGAATCAATTTCGTTCCAGTCGCATCCACTTTGGTCAGCGCGGTTTTTTTCGGATTCGTTTCGTCAATCAGCGTGCAGTATTCGTTCGGAAAATATTTTTTGCCGCCGTTGATTTCAATTTCTTCATCGGCGCGGAATTTAGAAATTTTTTCCGGGCTGACCAACATCTCGATCATGCCGGTGTAAAGGTCGGTCAGAAAAACACGGTCGTTTTCGTAGTCTTCCGCGTCGAGGCCGATCGCGTCGGCCTTGATGCGCAAGTTGATGTCTTTGGAAACGAGGACCGTCGCATTTTTCGGCTGCGATTTTTGGATGCTGGACGCAAAAGATAAAATCCGGTTGTCCACCGAATCCTTGGAAAAAACATTTTCGCCCACCGCGCTTTTTTGAAAGGCGATCTTCAATTTGCCGCCGTTCGGCAACGTCACGCCTTCGCTCAAACTGCCGTCGCCGCGAAAGCCGTCGAGCATGCGCGAAACCGTGCGCGCATTGCGGCCGAGTTCGGTGGACTCGCGTTTGAAACGGTCAATCTCCTCGATGACTTCAATCGGCACGAGGACATTGTTGTCCGCGAAATTGAGCAGCGAGTGCGGGTCGTGGAGCAGGACGTTGGTGTCGAGGATATAATTTTTCACAATGGGAATTGGAAGCGAAAAAATGCCGTCCGCAGAACGCGGCGGCATTTTCAATTGGTTTGCTTGCGGCATTAAATGTTTTCTAAAAGCTGGCTTAATGTTTTGCGCGCGCGGCGATGGTGTCAACGAAATTCATGGCGTAATTAAAAATGTTGCGCGACTGGAACAATCGGAAATTTTATTTTTTCGGCAAGGTTTTCACGGCTGAATCCACCTTTTGCGCCAAAGTTTTTCGTTCGTCCGCATTTAATCCGTTCGGATCAAAGCGATGGCGATAATGCAAACGCAACAATTCTTGCAACGGTGCGCGCAAATCTGCCAGCGATTTTTCCGCCAGCGCGCGGTCGAGCCAATCGCCCAGCGCTTCGCCGGGTTGGCGTGGAATGCCGCGCGCGGCCAGTTTTTTTTCCAGCCGGTAAAATTCCGAATCCAGTCCCGGCCACGTAACGGCGGCAATGTTTTTGCCGTTTATATTTTGTGCGCGCCGCTTGCGTCCGCGCCGGAAAATGATTTGATACAGCAGAAAGGCCATCATCGGAATCACCGTCCATAAAATATATTTGCGCAGGTTTGCCTGGCCCCAGCGAAGTTTGGAAAATTGAAAGTGCAGCCACGAAAAAAAGTCGGAGACGGATTGCATCGCCGATGCGCGTTTGCCTTCCGTCGCGACCCACGAGCCGGGCGTCGTGTCAAAATCTTCCCACGTTTTGGCCGCGTTATTCCATGCTAGACACCACGCATGGGCGTCGCGTTCGCGCACGACGTATTGGTTGTCGCCGTTCGCTTCGTGGACGTAATAGCCGACCGCGTAGCGCGCGGGAATTCTCAATTCGCGCAACAGCAAAACCGTCGCGGTGGCAAAATATTCGCAATGGCCGCTGCGCGTGCGCAAAAGAAAACGCGTCAACGGCGTTTCGTCCGTGAGCGAAGTTTTGTCGGGTTGCTGCCAGGTGCTGTAAGTGAATTTGCCGGCAAAAAATTGCGCAACGGCCAGACGTTCTTCCTCCTCGTTCGTGCTGGAAATTTTCATCTCCGCGATGGCTTGTTGGATTGCGGGCAATTCATTGGTCGGCACGGCCAGGTCGGCGCTGGAATTTACGCCCGGACTTTCACGAGGCACGCTGGGAATGCGCACGCCCGCCGGCAAATCAAAGGTATGTCCCGGACCATAACGCGCATTAAAAATCAGCAATCCCGGTCCGGCCGCGAGCACCGCACCGACATGATTCATTTTGAGTGAAATCGCCGGCAGATTTTCCAGGCGCGCACTGCCGGATGGCAACGGCAGCAATCCTTCCGGCGAATTCAAATCCTGCGCCCAGCCGTTCAAGTAACAGGCGATTTGAACGTCGGCCAGGTTGGTTTTTTCCGGCAATAAAACCCACGACGTTTCATCGCCGACGGCGTGGGAAATATCGGCAAAATCCTCGCGCGCATCGCCGGCATACCAGGTGGGCCGTTGCGCCGAATGATAATCACGATAACTCGCCTCGCGCAGATAAGTCGGTGGCGGCGCGTTATTTTTGGTTTCCAAACGGATGGTGATCGCGCTGGATAATTTCAATTCACCGATCTGGCCGATGGCCGTCATCGTTTGTTTGGGATCCGTCCGCTGGCGCAGAAAACGCGCCATCCATTGCGCATTGTAATTTTGCGCGAGTTGTTCCAATTGCCCGATGCCGCGCGTGCCAAAATACGCGAGGGCAACGGCGATCAACAGCGCGCCCAACCAGATTGCGAAACTGAACCGTCGCGCGCGCAGCGGCCACAACGCCCACGCGAGCAAAACAAAAATTCCCCAAAAATAAGTGTGCGTGCCTTCGTTCGCATGGATGCCCGCCGAAAAAAGGCACACGATGAAATACACCGGCGCAACGTTCACCTGCCATTCCGGTTTGACGCCGACGGCATTTTGCTGGCGCCGCCGAAAAATCATCGAGATGGCCGAGAGCGGAATGGTTCCGCGTTCGCTGAAATTTTGCGCGGCGACGAAGAGGAAAAAAATCATCGGCAACCAGCGGCCCAAAACCGTGGTCGTGTGGATGCCGGAAAGCGTGGCGTTGCCCTGACATTCGTGCCGTGAAACAGATTGCTGAAACCGCCGCCTTCGTCGTTCGTGCTGAAAACATAAAGGGCGAGCGCGAAACCGAGCAGCGCGCAAAAATTCCAGAGGCGGCGAAAATCATCCGTGGACAAATCCCAGCGCACTTTGATAAACCGTGCGCTTTCTAAAATCACGCCCATGACCGCGCCGAAAACCAGCAGGTGCGATTGCCAGCCCCAGAAAATCAGCGCGGCCAAAAGTAGAAACGGCGGCGTTTTCATGGACGGGAGATTATTTTCCAAATGGTGGCACGGGCGTCTCGCCCGTCAAATCCGGCGTCGCGCCGGATTTCTGCCGAGGACTTCCGCTGTTGGTGGTTTGCACGAGCCAATGTCGGTTCACGCCTCCAGCCGGTTTCGGGCGCGACGCCCGAAACGACAGGCCGGAGGCCTGTGCCACCCAAAGTATTTTGAAAACACGCGTTCGTTTTCATTTCAATTTCGCCAGCGTTTCTTGAATTTTTCCAATTTCCAAAATATGGAAATTTTCCGACGCGTCGTGCAGCGGCCCGACGTCCAGATTTTTTCCGTCGGCCGGCACGACGACAAAGATGAGCAACGGCACGTTGAGCGCGCGTAATTTTTCCACGAATTTTTTCCGCGCGTCATCCCATTTTTGAAAAATACAAATGCAGCCGCTTACGGTTGAAACGTGGTTGAAGACAAGCTGTTCGAGTGTTTCAAACTTTTTGTCGGCGCAATTTTTTACCGACGCGAGAATTTCCAGCATTCGATCCGCGTGCGCGAGGCCGCGACCGGCGGTGAAGCAATACGACTGGTTGCCGACGAACAGCAAATCGAGCAGCGATTCCTGCGTCAAAATCGTGCACGCGAACGACGCGGCGACGGACACGGCTTCTTCCAGAATCTCGCTGTTCGGTTCATCGTCGAACGTGTCGAGCACGAGCGCATGGCGCACAAAAAATTCGTCCTCAAATTCTTTCACGATCGGTTTGCCGATACGCGCCCAACTACGCCAATGGATGTGCCGCAACGGATCGCCATGCCGATATTCGCGCAGCGCGACGAACTCCTCGCTGCGCCCGATGTTTGCCGCGAGCGCAACGCCGCCTTCCTGATAACGCAACGCGCCGGGCAATGCGATCGGCGGCAGCGCATAACGTTTCGGCAAAATCAAAACGGTTTGCGGCGCGGAAATTTTGATGAACGAACGGAAAATTCCGAGTGGATCGGGACGCGCCAACGTGATGCCGGTCAAATGCAAAATTCCGCGACGCAGCGGGAAAATTTCCACGTTCACTTCCGTTTCGCTGTTGGCGATGAGCGGCGGAATTTCCGCTTCCTTCAAATTCGCGAGCCGGAAGGGATTTCGCCGCCGCCGCTGCGCCACGCGAAATGGGCGGACGCGTTTGTTCTCGGCCATTTGAAACGCGAGCCATTCGGAAAACGTTGGGCGCGGGTCGGCGAGATTTTCCAAAAGCGTCAAACCCGTTTGCGTTTTCGCCGTCAGATTTTTTATCAGCACGCGGTAATGCAGTGTTTGTCCCGCCGTGCCGACGCGCGGCAAAAAACGTGTGGCGGAAAATTTGGCGCGGAAGAAAAAAGAACTGACGAATCCCAAAAGTAAAAACGCGAACAGCAACGTGAAGGCTTGATAAATAACGGTGTTTTCAATATCCACGCCGACTGCGCCCGCCACGATAAATCCAACCGCGACAAAAAGCCCCGTCGTCGTGAACCGCCGCCGCGCCCAATACCACAGGCCACCGGTAGCGCGGTAGCTCCAGTAGACGAGTTTGTAAATTGGCCTCATGCGGAGAATGAAGAATTAAAAATGAAGAATGAAGAAACTGATTTAGGCGCGGCACAAAGTTTTGCTTCTTCATTCTTCATTCTACCTTTTGCATTTCCTTTTTCACGCCGGCACGCGCAATTTTTTCACGATGTCGCCCACCACGCCGCGCGCGGTCAGGCCGGAAAAACGCGCTTGCGGTTCCAAGACGAGCCGATGCGCGATGACCGGCACGGCGAGTTTTTGGATTTGTTCCGGTGCGACAAAATCGAAGCCGTCGAATAAAGCGAGCGCCTGCGCCGTTTTCATCAACGCGATGGACGCGCGTGGGCTGGCGCCAAGTTGAATGCCGCTGACCGTGCGCGTCGCGGCGACGATGTCCACGACGTAGCGTTTCAGTTCTTCGCTGATGCGGATATTTTCCACCGCGCGTTTGAGCGCGACCACATCCGCGAGCGTGGCGGCGGGTTTCAATTCATCAATCGGATGGTTGTGTTCCTGCGCGGTGAGAATCGCGACTTCTTCTTCGGGCGAAACGTAGCCGAGCGTGAATTGCATCGCGAACCGGTCCATCTGCGCCTCGGGCAACGGATACGTTCCGCGAAATTCGACGGGATTTTCCGTGGCGATGACGAAAAACAATTCCGGCAAATTCCGGCGTTCGCCTTCGACGCTGACCTGCGCTTCGCCCATCGCTTCGAGCAAGGCGGATTGCGTGCGCGGCGAGGCGCGATTGATTTCGTCCGCGAGCAAAATGTTCGTGAATACCGGGCCTTCGTGAAAATGAAAAAGCTGGTCACGCTGGTTAAAAATGGAGACGCCCAAAATATCCGATGGCAAAAGATCCGGCGTGAATTGCAAACGCTTGAACTGCGCGTCAATGGATTTGGCGAGCGCCTTGGCCAAAGTGGTCTTGCCAGTGCCCGGATAATCTTCGAGCAAAACGTGTCCGCCCGCCGCGAGCGCCGCGAGCAGATGCCGCGTGGCATCAGATTGGCCGCGCATGATCTGGGAAATGTTGGCGGCGATTTTTTGGTAGGTCGCGCGCGCGGCTGCGCGGCTGGCAGCGGAATTGCTGGAGTTATCGTTTGTCATATTTCGTTGCGCTGTAGAACAATGAAAGGTGCGCAAGGTTGCCGGTTTTATTTTCGTCCGGCAAACAGATTTGAACCGGCAACGGGCAATTTTGAAATAGCCGAAACAATCAGTTGCCAAACGTGCAAGATGGCGTATTGGTTTCTAATAATCCAAATATGTTTTTCTACTGGATCAAAGCCCGTTGGGATTTTTGGCGCTTCACGCTTTTGATCGGCACCATCCTAGTCGTTCAATTTCCGGCGCAGTCCATGGTTGACCTCAATGGCAACGGCATGAGCGATGTCTGGGAATGGACTTACAATGCGACCGGCCTGGACCCGAGCGCCGACGCGGATGGTGATGGTTTTTCCAATCTGCAGGAAGCGCTCGCCGGCACGAATCCCTTTGATGCCAAATCGTATCCGCATATTCCGGTCATGGCTTATACGGCGACCAATTTTTCCGTGACGTTGCCGGCGGCCTTGGGGAAACAATATCAATTGCAGAGCGTCATCGGCCTCGGAAATACGAACTGGATCGTGGAAACGAACATCATTTCACGCGTGGGAACGAACGTGACGTTGACCGTGCCGCTGACGACGGCGATGAAATTTTACCGCGTCGCCGTTTCCGATGTGGATTCGGACAATTCTGGCATGACAGATTGGGAAAAATATCAGCTCGGCCTCGATCCCTTCAATGCGTGGAGCAATAACCAGCAGGACGCGAACGGCAATGCGATGACGGATTACCAATATGTCACCAACTTGCTCGCGCAACAAAACGTCATCACGATCGCGGCGACTGATCCGGTCGCGACCGAGCCAGATTTGGGACAGACGGCGTCAGCAATGGGACAATTCACCGTCACGCGCGGCGGTTTTCCGTTGGACGCCGTCACCGTGAATCTTGCGCTCGGCGGACCGGGAACTGGGTTTGCCACTTCCGGAGTGGATTTTCTGCCATTGCCGGCGACCGTGACTTTGGGTGCGGGCGTCAGTTCGCAAGTGATCACTTTGACACCACTTGTGAATGCAAATTTACCAGCGCCGGCACTGGCGCAACTGGTTTTGTTGCCGGGCGCAAATTATTTTGTCGGTGCCGAAAGCAATGCGAGTGTGGTCATTTATCCGTCGCCGACGCCAAGCGGTTTGGGTTTGCTTGGACAATATTTTACGAATTCGAGTTCGACTTATACGAACGCCAAAAATTTCAACCCGACGAACCTGTTCCTGACACGCGTTGACCCGACCATTGATTTTACCTGGACGAACGGGACATCGCCGAATTTGAGCAACGGACTTTACACCGTGCGCTGGACGGGCCAGGTGCAGCCGCAAAATTCCGAGGCCTACATATTTGACGTGCGCAGCGACGATGGCTGCCGTTTGTGGGTCAACGACCAATTGCTCATTGATAAATGGGTGGCGCAAGGTGCGACCGATTGGACAAATTCCATCGTGTTGCAAGCTGGTATGCGCTACGACATCAGATTGGAATATCTGCAACTCGGTTCCACGGCGTCGGCGCATCTTTATTGGTATAGCCAGGACCAGCCAAAAGTCGCCATCCCCGCCACTTCTCTGTATGCCACCAACCGTTTCAGCAGCGGCAATTCCAATGCGCCCGCCGTCGTGACGAGCGCGCTGAATGCAGTCGCATTTCTTGGCCAGCCGTTCAGTTTTACGGTGACGGGCGCGAACACGCCGCTTGGTTTCACCGCGAATGGTTTGCCGCCGGGATTAAGTTTTAATTCAACGAACGGAATGATTTCCGGCTTGCCGACGGTGGCCGGCGATTTTCAAGCGACGTTGACCGCCAGCAATTTGATCGGCGTCGGCGCATCGGTCTTGGATATTTTGGTTTTGAACACCAGCAGTTCCGTGGTGCAGGAAATCTGGACGAATGTTCCCGGCGTAAATGTCGCCGACATTCCAACTGGTTCGGCGGCGAGCATCACGAATGTGCTCGGCGCGCTCGAAGGCGTCACGGATTACGGTGATAATTATGGCGAACGCGTGCGCGGCTTTTTCACCGCGCCAGCGACGGGCAATTATTATTTCTGGATCGCGGGCAGCGACTCGGCGCAATTGTGGATTTCTGACGACAGCGAACCGGTCAATAAAGTTTTGCGCGCCTGGGTGACGCCGACGAATAATCCCACCGCGTCCGGACAAAATGGAACGTCATCGCGCCAATGGAATTTGCAGGCGAGCCAACAATCCGGCTGGCTGTCGCTCAATGCGGGCCAAAAATATTACGTTGAAATTTTGCATAAAGCCGGCGCGGGTGCGGGCGATAATTGGTCGGTCGGCTGGCGGCAGGATCCGACCGGCACGAATACTATTTCCGCCGGTGTAATGCCGAATTATTTGCTCGCGCGTTATTATCCGCCATTGCCCGCGAACATTCCCGGCACGCTCTACACGGCAAATTTATTGGCGATGCCTGGCGTGGTGAGCGACGGCGTCGGTTCGGCAACGTTGCGCGTGAGCGCGGACGGCTCGCAAGCGGTGCTGAATTATCAGTTCAATAATTTGAAGGGAACGGTCACCGGTCAGTCCGTCAATTCCGATCCGTATCTAACCGCGCCGGATGAATTGATCTACGACATCTCCGCGTCGCATCCGCAAGCCGACGGCAGTTACCTTTGGAAAATCAAGGCGACCGGGCCGTTGTCGGCGGCGGATATTTCCGAAATCATCAACGAAGGCAAATCGTCCATCGTCATCGAAAGCACGGCGTATCCCGGTGGCGAATTGAGCGGCCATTTTACATTGGCCAACGGCTCGCAAAATTTCGTGTCGCCGCCCGCGCCGCCTTCGTGGACGGACGATTCAGCGAACGCCAACGCCGCCTCCCGTTTTCTGGCGCAGACGACTTTTGGCGCGTCCTCGAATGGCATCGCCACCGTGCAAGCGCTTGGTTACAACGGCTGGCTGGCGAATCAATTTGCCTTGCCGGTCACGCATCATCTGCCGTATGTGCTGGCGCATCCGTATGCCGATCCGACCGATCTGTATCAAAGTCCACTGACGTTCAATTCTTGGTGGCAGCAATCCATAACGGCGCCAGACCAATTACGCCAGCGTGTCGCCTTCGCGTTGAGCGAGATTTTCGTCGTGTCGGAAAATGGCGCCTTGCAAAATCACGCGAACGGGCTTTCGTCTTACTACGACACGCTGCTCGACAACGCGTTCGGCAATTTCCGCACATTGCTTGAAAACGTCACGCTGCATCCGGCGATGGGCATCTATCTGAACATGCAAGGCAACACTGCGGGCAGCATCATCACCGGCCTGCACGCGGATGAAAATTATGCGCGCGAAATCCAGCAGCTATTTTCCATCGGCTTGAACCGTGAATGGCCCGACGGCACGTTGATCCTGAATTCGCAAGACAATCTCGTGCCGACTTACGGACAAAATGAGATCATGGGTTTCGCCAGCGTGTTCACCGGCTGGAATTATTATCAGACCAACCAGGCGAATGGCCAGTTGCCTTCGAACTGGTATCCGAGTTCAAATTATACAAATCCGATGGTGCTCGTGCCGTCGCATCACGAACTGGGCACCAAACTGGTGCTGGATAATGTGATGCTGCCGCCGGCGTGGGGAAATCAACGCGTTTCTTCAACGACCAACGATGCTTATAGTTCGCAAGATTTGGAATCCGCGCTCAATTCCATTTTCAACAATCAAAATGTCGCACCGTTCATCTGCCGCCAGTTGATCCAGCGGCTCGTCACCAGCAATCCCAGCCGCGATTACGTTTATCGCGTTTCGCAAGTATTCAACAATGATGGAACTGGCGTGCGCGGCAACTTGCAAGCGGTGGTCAAAGCTATTTTTCTGGATTACGAAGCGCGCAGTCCCGACCTCATTTCGCAACCGACTTACGGCAAACAACGTGAACCGCTGTTGCGCGTGACTTCTTTGGCGCGCGCATTTCCCGCGCCGCCAACGGTCAATGGAACTTACAGCCAGACAACGAACCAGTTGATCACCGTCACGACTTCCGTGCCGCATCGTTTGAATAACAACGATACTGTGTTGTTGAATTTTACCGACACATCTGGATATTCCACACCGACGGCGCAAGGTTACGGCGTCAGCGTCACCAGCCCGACGACGTTCACTATTAATGCGCCGCAACTTTCCACCGGCACTTACGGCCAGACGAACGGCGTCATCACATTGAATATTTCCGGCAACGGCTTGGCCGTCGGCAATCCGGTTTATCTTGCGTTCACGACCGGCGGCGCGGCCAGCGGTTTATTTCAGGTCGTTAGCGTGATTGATACCGCGCATTTCACGGTCACGACGGCGGATACGGTTTTGCGCACCGGCAATTGTCTGTTGCCAAAAATTTCCGCGAGCGGTTATACGCAGACGGGCACGAGCATCGTAGTCAGCACGAGCGGTCCGCATGGTCTGGTCGCGGGCAATAATGTTTATATCAATTTCACCGCGGGCACGGCGGTGGATGGAACGTATCAGATCACGGCCATTTCTGACCCGACACATTTCACGGTCACGACAACGACTTCTGCGAGCCAAAATCAAAACAGCCTCTCCGTCTATTCGCTGGTGCCGCCGCAGCTTGCGCGTTCGGGCAATGTCACCATCCAGCAAAGCACCTGGAATATGAGCTACACCGACAGCGGCACGGTTTCGAGTTTGTCGCAATCGCCGCTGCGTTCGCCGACCGTTTTCAATTTTTATTATCCCGGCTATGAATTTCCCGGCGTGCTTGCCTCCGCTGGTTTGACGACGCCGGAATTTCAACTGACGACGGACAGCGGTGTCGCGGCGCAGTTGAATTTCATTGAAGGCGGCATTTTGGCCAACACCGGCAACACCAATGGCTTGAGCAGTTTCAACGGCGGCAACGGTTCGATTGTCTTGGATCTTGGCCCGTGGATGACGCCGGCGAATACTTCCAACGCCGGACTACCGACGCTCGTGAGCAATCTGAACACGCTGCTCGCAGCCGGACAATTATCCGCTGCGACGCAAACGGGCATTCTCAATTTCGTCGCGAACACGACTAATTTTCCTTACAGCGCCACGCCCACGCAGACACAAATGCGCGATCGCGTTCGCGCCGTCGTCCACCTGATCACCAGCTCGCCCGACTACATCATTCAAAAATGATTTTATGAAAGAGAAAAATATTTCCGTCATCACGCGCCGCGAATTCATGCGCCGCGCCGCCTGTGCCGCCGTCGGCACCGTGGCTATGACCTCGGCCATCCGTGACTTGCGGTTCATGAACGCCGCCGTCGCGCAATCGAACATCGGTCCCGGTGATTACAAGGCGCTCGTCTGTATTTTTTTGCAAGGCGGCAACGACTCGAACAACATGATTTTGCCGACGAGCCAGCCGCAGTATAATTATTACCAGACCACGCGCACGCCGGTGCTGGCGATTCCGCAAAGCGCCATCCTGCCGCTCACTTCGTTGAACAACGATGGCAATACTTACGGCCTGCATCCGAGCTGCCCCGAATTGCAGGCGCTGTTCGGCGAAGGCAAGCTGGCGCTTTTGTTCAACACCGGCACGCTGCTTTATCCGATCACGCTCTCGCAATATTCCGCGAACTCCATCCCGCGCCCGCCGCAACTTTTTTCCCATGCCGACCAGCAGACGCAATGGCAGACTTCCGTTCCCGACCAGTCGCCGCTCACCGGCTGGGGCGGTCGTTGCGCGGATTTACTGAACGCCGTGCAGCCGAATTCGCCCGTTTCCCTAATGGTGACGTTGGCGGGCGCGAACACGTTTGAAGTGGGCAACATCGTTTCGCAATATTCCGTTTCCACCAGCGGTGCGATTTCCCTGACCATGCCGACGAGTCCGGGCGGCGGCGCGAGCACCAACCGGTTGCCGGCGTTGATGAATTTGCTGGGGCTGCCTTATCAAAATTTGCAGGCGCAGGCTTATGCCGGCGTCGTAGAACATGCCGTCAACAGCGGCAGCCTGTTGAACAACGCCATCAGCGGCACGGCCTCGGCCAATTATTGGACGAATGCTTTTCCGGTGAAGATCACGCCACCGCCGGGCGGCACGCCGTTCACTTCCAACTTGAGCGCGCAATTGCAGATGGTTGCGCGTTTGATTTCCGCCGGCAAAACGGCGGCGGCCAGCGGCGGCTTTGGCATGAAGCGCCAGATTTTTTTCTGCCAGGTCGGCGGTTACGATCTGCACACCGGCCAGACGAATTATTCCGCCACCAGTCCGAACAGCGTGCTCGTCGGCGCGCACACCAACCTGCTCGCGGAATTGAGCCAGTCCATGTATGCGTTCCAGCGCGCGATGGAACAGCTCAACCTTTCCGACAATGTGACCGCCTTCACCGCCAGCGATTTTGGCCGCACATTTCCGAGCAACGGGCAGGGCAGCGACCACGGCTGGGGCAGTCATCATTTGATCCTCGGCGGCGCGGTCAACGGCCAGCGCACTTACGGCAACTTTCCGCAATTCATCACGCACAGTCCGAATGATCTCGGCACCGGTCGCTGGATTCCGACCACGGCGATTGACCAATACTTCGCGACGCTCGCGACCTGGTTTGGCGTGGATAACAGCAACCTTGCGACTGTTTTCCCAAACATTGGCCGCTTCACGTCGCCGAACCTTGGGTTTATATGAAAAGAGGTTTTGGGATGGCGGCAGTTTTATTGCTGGTCGCCATCGCGCTGGTTTTTTTCTTCAATTCAAAAAAACCGAATGCGCCCGCAGATTCCGTCTCGACACAAAATTCTTCCGTCAGTGTCCCGGGAAATTCACCGGCAAAAAATGGAGTCGCGGCAACGTCATCCGCAAACGCCGGTTCAAATCCTTTGGAAAACATTTCGTCGGCAACCAGCCTTGCCGCCAAAGCCGGAGAATTAATTGCGGATACAAACGTTGCGCTTAATTTGCCGCCGGAAATCGTTCTGCAAAACGTTCGTCACGCGGTGCGGCAGTTTGGTCAAATGTTCGGCGGCAATCCGGTCGGCGATAATTCCGAGATCACTGCGGCATTAAATGGGAAAAATCCGAAGCAGATCAACTTCATTGATCCGTCCGCCGGCATGCGCCTCAATGCCAAAGGTGAATTGATTGACGCCTGGGACACACCGTATTTTTTCCACCAACTTTCCGCCACCGACATGGAAATCCATTCTGCCGGTCCTGACCGTAAGCTGTGGACTTCGGATGATTTGATTACGAAGTGATTGGGCATCTCCGCAACGACAGCATAGTTATTCTTTTGAAGGGTCAACGATCTTAAGTCCGGCAAAATAACTTTTGTAAAAACCACGGTCGCGCGAAAGCAATTGGGACGCCTGTTCAAACGCGTGGCCACCGATCAAAAAATCCGTCATGATTCGGTTCCGCTGCCCGCCGCTTTGGCGGTATTTTTTCCACGCGCGCCCGGCGGCAAATGCTCCATTCTGCGAAATGGCTTCAACTAGAATCCCAAGCTCCTTCAAAATGCCGTCTAGATTTTCTTGCGACGGGAACCATGCCGACAGCTCGGCGTAAACCGGCTCGGCGATGACCAGGCCACCCAGCTGCGAATACTTTTCAATCGCCAGCCGCGAACGTCTTTCAAAAACCGGGTCGGGCAGAAAAACGTCGAGCAGAATGTTGGTGTCAATCGCCGTGGTCATTTTCCGCGCATGGCTTCCACCAGTTCATCCGAACGCAAACCGCGTCCCTTGAGCACGCCGACGAATTTACCGATCGGGTGCGACTTTTTGCCCGCCTTTTTCAAGACGAGCTGCCCGTTTTGCTCGGTGAATTCCACTTCGGTTGCCGACGACAAGCCAAAACGATTGCGGTATTTTTTGGGGATGGTGACTTGTCCGCGTTCGCCAATTTTCATACTTCAAAATATGTATTCATACTTTGAATTGTCAAATTTGATTTTATTGAAGCCGCACCGGAATATTCTGTTGCTTCAAAAATCGTTTCACGTCGCCGACGGTGTAGGTTCCGAAATGGAAAATGCTCGCGGCGAGGACGGCATCGGCATGGCCGGCAAGCAGCACGTCGGCAAAATGTTCCAACGTGCCCGCGCCGCCGCTGGCCACGACGGGAACGCCGACGGATTCGCTGACGCGGCGGGTGATGACGAGATCGAAGCCGGTTTTCATGCCGTCGGCGTCAATGGAGTTCAATACGATTTCGCCCGCGCCGAGCGACACGGCGCGCTTCGCCCATTCGATGGCGTCGAGGCCGGTGTCTTTGCGTCCGCCATGCGAGAACACGCCCCATTTGTCCGGCGCAATTTTCTTCGCGTCAATGGAAACGACGATGCACTGGCTACCAAATTTTTCCGCGCCCTGCCGGATGAGTTCGGGATTGGCGAGCGCGCTGGAATTGATGGAAATTTTATCCGCACCGGCGCGCAGCATCGCATACATATCATCCACGGACTTGATGCCGCCGCCGACGGTCAACGGCATGAAACATTGGTCAGCGGTGCGCTCAATTACTTCGATCATCGTGCCGCGACCGTGTGCCGTGGCCGTGATGTCGAAGAAAACCATTTCGTCCGCGCCCTGCTCGTTGTAACGCAGCGCGAGTTCGACGGGGTCGCCGACATTACGCAGGCCGCCTTTTTCAGCGACGCCGAATTGGACCCCGCGCGTGACCTGGCCGTCATGCACATCGAGACATGGAATAACGCGTTTTGCGATCATTCATCCAATTAAAAGCGTGTTCGGGTTCCAGCGCAATTCATTCTCAACCAAATAAAAAACCGCGCCGATTTTAGGCGCGGTTCTTTTGATCCGAAACGAATTATTTACGCCGCAAAAAAGCGAGCGGTCCGGTGGCGCATAAAAACAGGGCGGCAACGGAAGGTTCCGGCGTGGCGGTGACGTCAGGCGTCAGCGTGACACCGTCCAGGCCGTTGTGTTGATAAATGTCGCCGGCGTCCACATCCGTCGCGCCGCTGAAACCGATGGTGGTGCTGCTGGAATCGGCGGTGAAGGTTTCGGTATATTGTTTCCAATCCAGTTCATCCCCCAAGTTGGCTGTTTCGGTGAATGTGCCAAGCGAAAGACCATTGACGTAGGCCACGACACTGCCCGTCAAACTATTGGGCGCGGTTGGCATATCGCCATTGGCACCGACCCAAAAGCTTAATTGATATTCCTGCCCCGCCACCGTTGACACCGTTTGCGAG
>JAMFSG010000048.1 GCA_026225155.1 Verrucomicrobiota bacterium | reverse complement strand
TGCCGATGTTTCCCGCGCTCGTGCGTTACGACGAAGCGGAGCGCGGCATGGTTGAACACGCGTGCCGGATCGTCGTCGCAAAATCGCGCTACGATAATTACATTTATCCAGCGACGCACTTCGCCGCCGGCACCAACAACACCAGCGTGAACTTGCCGGAAATGGGTCAGCGAGTGCGATTGAATGCCGGTTTTACGATTCCTGCCAATTGGCCGATCGAAGAAAAAGCCGTCCTGCGCGGTTTGCAAAAATACGGCGCGCTCGTAGCGGATAATGGAAATTTCTTTTCAATTTCCGTCACGCCCGACAGTCGCTGGCCGGCCAATGTCTTCAGTGATTTCACTAGCATCAGCATCACGAATTTTGAAATCGTCCAGTCAACCGGCACCAATGGCGGGCCGCGCTCGCCGAATCCACCGATTACCAACGCGGGACCAAATCAAACGGCGAATGTTTCGCAAACGATTCAACTGCAAGGGTTTATTGCTTTCACGAATTTAGTTCCGGTCATTCAATGGAATTTATATTCCGGTCCCGGCACGGTCGCTTTCGGCAACAACGCGTTGACAAACACAACCGCAAGTTTCAGCGTGCCCGGAATTTACACGCTGATGTTGAGCGCGAACGATGGCGTTCACAGCGTGGCTTACGATGCCGTGACTATCACCGTGACCAATTCAATCAACATTTTTATTTCCGCCAACAGCACGAATATCAATCTGACGTGGAATGGAGGTTCGGCACCTTACATTGTCGAAGCAGCGAATTTTTTGCCGACAAGTTTTTGGCAAGGCGTTGTCACCACGAGCCAACAAAATGTTTCTTTGCCCGTGACGAACAATCAGGAATTTTTCCGCGTCCAATCGCAATGATTTATTTCAGCAATGCTTCCGCGTGTTTGCGCGCGGCGTCGGTTTGACCACCGAGCATCCGCGCCAGTTCGGTGACGCGTTCTTTTTTGTCGAGCAGATGGATTTCGGAAATCGTGCGGCCATTTTTCAACTGCTTGGTCACGACGTAATGCGCATCGGCAGGCGCGGCGACTTGCGGCAGATGCGTGATGCACAAAACTTGCCGCTTCGCCGCAATCTGTTTCATTTTTATACCGACCACATTCGCCGTTTCGCCGCCGACGTTGGCGTCCACTTCGTCAAAAACCAAAACGGGAATTTCATCTTGCGCCGCTAAAACCGTTTTCAAAGCCAACATCACGCGCGCCATTTCTCCGCTTGATGCGATCGCGCGCAAAGGCTTGGCCGGCTCGCCCGGATTTGGTGCGAATTGGAATTCGATGGCGTCGAAGCCAGAGGAGTTGGGAGTTGGCAGATGGGAGTTGGGGCGACTGTTTCCCATCTCCCATCTGCTATCTACTATCTCCAACTTCACATCAAACTTGCTTTGTTTGAAACCCAGATCGTCCAACTGTTTACTGACGGCTTTGGCAAGTTGCGGAATGACTTTTTTGCGCGCGGCGGAAAGTTTTTTACCGACGTTTGAAATTTCAGAATCCAATTTTTCCAGTGCCGCGTTAATGCGCGCGAGTTCGGCATCGCGGCTTTCGAGCGATTGCAATTTTGATTTTGCTTCGTCGCCGAACGTGATGACTTCCGCGATGCTTGCGCCGTATTTGCGTTTGAGCGT
>JAMFSG010000008.1 GCA_026225155.1 Verrucomicrobiota bacterium | reverse complement strand
GTTGCGCTGGCTGGTTTTGGTGCTGCTCATCGTCGCACTCGCGCAACCGCGGTTGATGAAAAGCCAGACGACGGTGAAAGCCAGCGGCATTGACATTGTGTGCGCGCTGGATTTGTCCGGCAGCATGGTTTCGGAAGATTTCGTTGTGAACGGCAAACGCGTGAACCGCGTCAACATGGCGAAATCCGTTTTGGCGAAATTCATTGATCAACGGCCCGACGACCGCATCGGCCTCGTGGTTTTTGCCGCGCAGGCATTCATCGCCACGCCGCTGACGCTGGACCACGATTACTTGCAGGAAAATCTCGCGCGACTGGAAATCGGCTCGATCAATTCCGACGCGACCGCGATCGGCGACGCGTTGACGACATCGGTCAACCGCTTGCGCGACCTGAAAGCGAAAAGCAAAATCATCATCCTTGCGACCGACGGACAAAATAATTCCGGCAAGATTGATCCACTCACGGCGTCGGACGCGGCGCACGCGCTAGGTGTGAAAATTTACACCGTCGGCATCGGCGAACAAGGTTCCGCGCCGATGCCCGTCGGCCAAAATCCTTACACCGGCGAAACGGTCTATCGCGACGTGCCGGTTGACGTGGACGAAACGACGTTGCAAAAAATCGCGGACGAAACGGGCGGCAAATATTATCGCGCCGACAACGCGGAAAAATTCCGTCAGATCTACGCGGAAATTGACAAGCTGGAAAAAACCGAGGCGGTCGTGAACAAATACACGGAATTCCGTGAATTATATCCGTGGCTGGTCGCGGGCGGATTCGCTTTGTTGCTGCTGGAAATTTTATTGGGCCAAACTTTATTGCGGAGGTTGCCGTGAATCGGCGCATCGACGTGCAATCGCGCCGTTGCAACGATTCAACGATTCAACGATTCAACGAATTTTAATTATGCGATTCGAGCATCCAAATTTATTGTGGCTGTTGCTGGTTTTGCCGCCGGCGCTCGCTTTGTTTTTTTGGTTCGCGTTGCGTTCGCGGCAAAAATTACTGACGCAATTCATCGAAGCGCGTTTGCTCACGCAGTTGACTGTCGGCGTTTCGCCGGCGCGATTGAAAATGCGCTTTGCGTTTTTGATTTTGGCCGTCGCATTTTTGATCATCGCGCTCGCACGACCGCAATATGGCTTTGACATGCAGGAAGTTGAGCAGCGCGGCTTGGACATCGTGGTCGCGGTGGACACTTCCAAATCCATGCTTGCGACGGACATCGCGCCGAACCGTTTGGAACGCGCCAAACTTGCCGCGCTGGAATTGATGCAACGCGCCGGGACGGATCGCATGGGTTTGGTCGCGTTCGCGGGCGACGCGTTTCTCGAATGTCCGCTGACGATTGACAACACCGCGTTCCAGCAAAGCGTGCAGGCGCTCGACGTGAATTCCATTCCGCAAGGCGGCACGGCCATCGCCGCCGCGATCCGCACGGCGGCCACGGCGTTCAAGGAAAATGGCCATTACAAAACGCTCGTGCTGTTCACCGACGGCGAGGACAACGACACCGGCGCGCTCGAAGCGGCGCAGGCGGCGGCGAAAGATGGATTGAAAATTTTCACGGTCGGCATCGGCACGGCGGCGGGCGATTTGATCCGCATCGCGGACGCGAATGGCAATTCCGATTTTGTCCGCGACGAAAATGGCAACGTGGTGAAATCGCATCTGAACGAAAAATTACTGCAAGACATCGCGGCGGCGACCGGCGGATTTTATCTGCCGTTGCGCGGTGCGGACACGATGGACACGCTTTACGAACGCGGTTTGGAACCGTTGCCAAAATCGGACGGCAAGGAAAAATTGATCCGCCGTTATCACGAACAATTTCAATGGCCGCTCGCCGTCGCGATTTTATTTTTGCTCGCGGAAATATTTTTGCCCGAGCGGCCTTCGCAGATAGCCGCCAAATCAAAAAACAAAACGGCAACAGCGATGGCAGCTTTGATCGTTTTGCTTTTGCCAATCGGCATAAGGGCTTCACCCGCGAGTGCGTGGCAGCAGTATAAATCTGGCGATTACACCAACGCTTTGACGGAATACCAACGGCTGGCGGACATTTACACGAACGATTTGCGTTTTGTTTTCAACGCGGGTGCCGCGGCATATCGCGGCACGAATTTTGACGCGGCACTGAAAGATTTTCAACTCGTGACGCTGTCGCCGGATTTGAAGTTGCAGCAGTCGGCGTATTACAATTTGGGTAATACGCAATATCGTCTGGGCGAACTGAAATTCGAGCCGGACACGGGCAGCTTGGACGCGATGGAAGAAACGTGGAAAGAGGCGCTCACGAGTTTTCAACGTGCGTCGGAATTGAACACGAATGACGTGGATGCGATCTACAATCTAGGTTTTGTAAAAAAACGGATTGAGCTGATTGCCGAGTTCCGCGAAGCCGCGCGACGGGCTAAACAAGCGGCGGATGAAGCAACGCGCCAGCGAAATTATCATCAGGCGTTAGAAATCATGAGCGGCCTTTTGCAAAAAAACCCTACCGCAAAACAATTTCAAGACTACGTAAAAAAACTGAAGGAAATAGATGATATTGCGACTCCTAATTAGTTGCGGTTTGTTGTTTTTCTCATGGCAAACTGTCTGGGCGCAACTCGCGCCGCCCGAGGATTTTTTCCATTACGGTGCGCTATCCTATCTTTCCAACAATATTCCGCTCGCGCTGACGAATGTGGAAACGGGATTGAAATTGTATCCGGATGACGAAAAATTGCAGAAGCTGGAAAAATTATTAAAACAAAACCAGCAGCAGCAAAATCAATCGCAACAATCGAAATCTGATAGCCAAAAAAATCAACAGAATCAAAATCAGCAGTCGCAAAAAGATCAGTCATCGCAAAAACAGGATCAGCAAAATCAGTCTGATCAGAAAAAAGATGACGGACAAAAGCGGCAGCCGGATCAAAAGCCGGCGGACGAGAAGAAATCCGATGACCAGAAGCAGGCTGAAAAATCCGACGACAAAAAAGACGATAAAGACGCCCAAGGCCAGCCGGTCGCCGCCGGCCAAATGACGCCGGAAGAAGCCAAGCGTTTGCTGGACCAGCAAAAAGGCAACGAGCAAGTTTTGCAGATGAAACCGCAAGCCAAGCCGCCGGACACGCTGCATCCGATTAAAGATTGGTGAGCGATCATTCATGAATGTGGTAAAAAACTATTTGCCGCCATTTTTTTTGGCGTTCCTGATTTGTCCGACTTTCATTTTATTGCACGAATGCGGTCATTATGCGGCGGCACGCTGGCTGGGATTTGCTGCGCAAATTCATTTTTCGGAAGTCTCGGAGAACCCGCATCAGCCTTCAAAAACGGGCGAACTATTTATCACGATTGCCGGGCCATTGGTGCAACTCATTTTGGCAATGGCTGGGTTTTTTTGGTTGCGGCGGCTGAAGAAGCAACGCCTCGGAGTAGAATTAACTTTTCAAGATTGGCTGGCTGTCATCTTAACGATGAATGCCCTGCGTTGGCTGCGCGGTCTTGGGATTCCACTGGGCTTTTCGCATCTGGCCGATGAAATGATTTTTTCTCAAGGCGTCGGATTACCTCGCTGGTTGCTGCCCGCTTTTCTTGGAATCATTTCCTTGCCGATGCTGATTGCGATTATTCGGTTCCTGCCGCGTGGAAACTGGTTGTTTTCAATTCTGAGTTTATTATCAGGTGGAATTCTCGGAGCTTTTGTTTGGATGAAATTTATCGGGCCAGAATTATTGCCTTAATTTTCATCCGATTCGCAAATTGAATTCGCCCTGCGCGTTTGATAATTTTTTTATATGGGACGTCAATGGTTACATGCAAAACGTTTGGTCGCCGGCCTGAAAAAAGGCCGCACCAACGGCAAACTGGTCCGCGAAATTTCCGTCGCCGCGAAAATGGGCGGGCCGGATCTGACGATGAACGCGCGGCTGTTCACCGCTGTGGAAAAAGCGAAAAAAGAAAGCGTCACGAAGGACGCGATCCAACGCGCGATCAACAAGGGCGCAGGCATCGGCGATGAAAAACTCGTGATGGAACACGTCGCGTTCGAGGGTTACGCGCCGCATAAAGTGCCCGTCATTGTTGAAGTTTATACGGACAACGTGAACCGCACCGCGCCGGAAGTCCGCGTGCTTTTTAAAAAAGGCCAGCTTGGCACGGCCGGTAGTAATAAATTTTTGTTCGACCACGTCGGCCTCGTTGAAGCGCATCATCCCGATACAAATATTGACTGCGAAGGCGCCGCGATCGAAGCCGGTGCGAACGAAGTTGAAGTTCTCACTCACGAACAGAACGACGACATTCCCGAAAACACTGCGGGTGCGAAATTCATCTGTGAGCGCACGGCCATTCACGCAGTTTCCAAATGGCTTTCGGCAAATGGATGGACGGTCGTGACGAGCGAAATCGGTTACGTGCCGAAACAATTTCCCGAACTCACCGAAGCGCAACACGGCGAAGTCGGCGAATTTTTGCACGAACTGGATGAGCACGACGACGTGCATCGCGTCTGGGCGGCGGTGAAATAAATTTGCCGAATGTTCCACCATTATTGGTCAACATTCGCGCAATTGATTTCGACGCCATTTGCGCACGCAGCTTTGGTTTGGGGCATCGTGCCGCTGTATTTTGGTTTGCTGCTGAACGAACTGACTTCCGACAAAGCAAGTTTTCGCACCTCGCTGCAAACCGGTTTCAGTTTTCTGTGGGCTGGCGCGCAATGGCTTTGGCCGTTTTTCAAACCGCACGGCAGCGTGCCGGAAATCGAATGGCGCGCGATGTTGCCGATCAATCTGCTCGTAACTTTTTTAGTGATAGCGCTTGGCGTGGTGGCGTTGATCAGCGGCCTGCGCAAAAAATTTCCGAAGCACTGGCAATTCATCGGCCACACGCGGTTCGCCAATTATTTCATGATCACAATTTTTCCGATCCAGGCGCATTATCTGCCGTGGACGTGGGAACGCTTGCTCGTGATCGTTTTATTCGCCGTGCCGATCTGGCTGTTGCTGCACTTCGGATTGATGCCGGTTCGTAATCGGTAAAATTTGGTAGCGAGTTAGTTTGGTGGGGCGAGCGTCCACGCGAGCCCCGTGGTCTGGGGGCGTTCGGCTCGCGAGGACGCACGCCCCACCACCCAATGTCAAAATTAACCC
>JAMFSG010000047.1 GCA_026225155.1 Verrucomicrobiota bacterium | reverse complement strand
CACACCGCCGCTCAATTTGACGATGATGCCATCTTTCCACTCGCGCAATTTCGCGACGTCCACCTTCGGTTCGGCGAACGTGATGCCGCGATGCGCCGATTCGCGCGAGTTGACGATCTGATGCGTCGCGTAAAGCAGCGCCTTCGACGGAATGCAACCGCGGTTTAAGCACACGCCGCCGAGCTTTTTATCGCGCTCGATGAGGATGACTTTTTTGCCCAAGTCCGCCGCGTAAAACGCCGCCGCATAACCACCCGGTCCCGCGCCAACGACAACTACTTCTGTTTTGATCGAATCCATACAAAATTAAATTTTCACCAACGCTTCGTCGAAATTTTCAAACGCCTTCAGCAAATCCACCGTGAAGCGCGCCGCACTGCCGCCGTCCACGACGCGATGATCGTAACTCAACGCCACCGGCGTCATCAGGCGAACTTCCACTTTGCCATCACGCACGACCGGTTGCAAAGCGCCGCGGCCGAGACCGAGGATCGCGACTTCCGGCAAATTGATGATCGGCGTGAAATGTTTGCCGCCGATCGCGCCTTGGTTGGAAATCGTGAACGTGCCGCCTTTCATTTCATCGGCGGAAATTTTCCGGTCGCGCGCTTTTGCCGCGAGCGATTCCAATTCCTTTGCCAGATCGAACATGGATTTTTTATCCACGTCGCGGATGACCGGAACCATCAAACCTTGATCCGTGTCCACCGCGATGCCGAGATGAATATATTCCTTGAGGATGATTTCATTCGCGACTTCATCGAGGCTCGAATTGAAAATTGAATGCTGCTTCAACGTCGCCGCAACCGCTTTCAAAACGAACGGCGTGAGCGTGAGCTTTACGCCCTTCGCTTCGTAAGCCACCGCGAATTTTTTCCGCAATTCGCCGAGCTTCGTGAAATCAATGTCGTCAAACTGCGTGACGCGTGCGACGGAATTCCAGCTTTCCGCCATGCGCCGCGCAATAACCTTGCGCAACGGTGTGACCGGCTTTTTGACGATCGGTCCCCATTGCGAAAAATCAATTTGTTCCGCAACCGGTTTCGCCGGAGCCGCGCTCGTGGCTGCGGGCGCTGCCGGTTTCGCCGCCGCTTTGATCAAGCGTTGAACATAAGCGCGCACGTCGCCGATGACGATGCGTCCTCCGGATTCACTGCCGCGAATCTTGCCGAGATTGATGCCGAGTTCACGCGCCATTTTGCGGATGGACGGCGACGCCGCGACGTAAGCCGCGACATTCTCCTCCGAAAATTCTTCCTCATCCTCATCGTCATGCTCATCCTCGACCGGTTCCGGCACCGCTTTCGCGGCAACTTTTTTCGCCGCCGGTTTTGGTGCGGCTGCAGCCGGAGCCGCCGCCGGCGCACCCGCGCCTTCCACGCTCAAAATACGTTGGCCGACCGTGATGCGATCGCCAGATTTAATAAAAATCTTCGTCACGACGCCCGCCGCCGTGGACGGAATCGAAGCCACGGCTTTTTCGTTTTCCAATTCCAGCACGGTCTGGTCTTTGGCGATCGTGTCGCCTTCCTTGACCAAGATATTGACCACGATGCCGGAATCAGCACCTTCACCCAATTTGGGAAGTTTTACGTCCATAAAATTTGAACCGACAACTTGCCGTAAAACGAGAACGCTTTCCAGAAAATAAATTTTTGCCGAGCGATTGATTGTCAAATCAATGCCGGAATTGAAGCTGTTTGCTGACTTTCGCGAGCCGTTTTTCCCAGTCGCCTTTGTGCGCGAGCGGATCGGCATCCGTGCCCCAAAGTTTTTTCACCATCTCGCGCTGCGGCACGAATGGGCATTTCGCCTTCGGATTTTTATGCGCGTCATCAATCTGCCGCAACGCCAGTTGCGCGCCGGTCATCAACGCCGGTTTTTCGGGACGTGAAAATGCCGCGTTCATTTTTTGCGTCGCGTCGTCGAGCGCGCCCCAGCGTTCCGCGTTCGTGCGACCCCACAACGTCGGCTGCGTGTCGAGCCGCGCCAGATTCCAGAACGCGATGCGGATTTGGCGGACCATTTTTGTTTGGCCGTTCATGATGCCGCAAAAAATTTCTTCCAGCATCGAGTTGAAAACTGAATTCAAGAATTGCGGCTCGCGGAAACGATGGTTGTCGCCGACTTCGGTAAAATCTTCAAAACGGATCGTCAAACTCATCTCGCGCGCCTGCATTTGCTCGCGCCGCAATTGCCCGATCAATCGCGTCGCCTCGCTCAAGGCAAAAGTCAGTGCGGCTTCGTAATCCGGCTCGTCGTAAGGCAATGTCGTGTTGCTGGAAATCGTCGTGCGATCTTTCACTTCGAGCAACAACGGCTCGTTCCAAAGTCCATTTGAAAAAAGCCAAAGCTGTTGTCCCCAAATACCGAATTTTTGTTTCAGCAACGGCGACGGCATTTTGGCGACGTGGCCAAAAGTCAGCGCGCCGAGCGCCGCGAGCGAGCGCTGACGATTTTTGCCGATGCCGGAAAGTTCGCGCACGGAGCGGTCTTTCAAAAATTCTTTTTCCTCGCCCGGTTTGATTTCGATGAAGCCAGGCTTCGCCGCGTCCGTCGCTAGTTTTGCGAGCCGCGAAGAACTTGCGAGTCCGGCGGAAACGGGAATTTTCACCTCGCGCGAAATGCGTTCGCAGATTTCTTTCACATATTTTTCTGGAGATGTGTTGCGGAACACGTGGCGATCCATTGTCGTGAAATCCAGAAAACCTTCATCAATCGAAATCGGCACGAGCGTCGGCGAATATTGTTCCAGCACATGAAACATCTGCGCCGAAATTTCGCGATAGGCATCGTAATGCGGACGGCACAAAACGCCGCTCGGACAAAGCCGTTTCGCCTCGAAACACGGCATGCACGTTTTGACGCCGAATTTTTTCGCCGCGCGATTCGCCGCGATGACAATGCCGTCGCCGCGCCGGCCACCGCCGACCCACACGGCGCGGCCTTCCAGTTTTTTATCGAGCGCGATTTCGCAGCTCGCAAAAAAACTGTCGCCATCTACATGGAGAATTCGATTCATCATTATTTTACAGGCGTCGAAGTGACGAGACTCATTATTTACGATTGGCGATATACGATTTATGCGCCTCAAAAATTATGGGCGCATTCATAAATCCGAAATCAAAAAAAGTCAGAGACTCCTCACGTCGTCTTCTACGATTCAGTCATCAAGCTAAACTGCCATTCATCATCGCGCCATGTTGAGTTGTTCACAAACGGCAAACGACGCGCCGATTTTGCCACAGCCGCCGAGACAAAGACTGTCCAACCCGAAATCCGGCGCGGCCAAAATCCTGTGGACTTTGAAACTTAACTCCACTAAAAGTTTGTCGCATGTATTCAGGGGTGGCTCACGTTTCAAAAGTTAAATTTTTCTTCCGGCAAACCCGCTTTTTTTCGGCGGGATTTTGGCTGTTTTTTTTGAGCTTCATTGTTTTGGGAAAAGACGTTGCGCCGCCATCGCCGGATAAATCGTGGTCGCCGCCAAACTTGAATCAATACGAAGAAGCACTGACCAACAAAAATCTTTACGCCAAAACGGACGCGGCCTTCACGGCGGATCCTCGAAAAATTTATGATTTGCCGGAGCTGATTGACATCGCGGAACGCAGCCATCCTGAAACGCGCATCGCGTGGGAGCAAGCGCGGCAGGCGGCGGGCGCGGTCGGTTTGAATCAAAGCGCATATTATCCCTATCTTGCGGCCAGCGCCGCGGCGGGATTTCAACATGGTTCAGCAGCTTTTTTGACCGACGTCATTTCCGGCAACGCCGCTCAGGAAGATGCGTTGTTGAATCTGCAATGGTTGTTGTTTGATTTCGGCGGACGCAGCGCGAGCGTGACGGCGGCGAAAGAAAAATTGATGGCGGCGAACATGGGTTTTAACGCGACGCATCAGTTGATCGTTTTTGCGGTGACGAAAAATTTTTACGTTTTTAACACCGCACGGCAAAAAGTCGCAGTGATGGAAAGTTCGTTGCGCGCGGCGAAAACGGTTCAAGACGCAGCGCAGGCGCGGCTCGACAACGGTTTGGGCACGAAGCCGGATGAATTGCAGGCCGAACAACAAATGGCGCAGGCAGATTATCAATTGGAATCGGCGCGCGGCGATTTGAGTGACGCGCAGGTCGCGCTCGTAGAAAGTTTGGGAATTTTGCCGACGACCGAGTTGCAAGTCGCCGACGTGCCGGAAAAAACGTTGACGGCGGACGACGAAAATTCGCTGGACGATTTGATCCAACGCGCGTTGTCGCAACGTCCTGATCTCATTGCGAAATTGGCGCAAGTCCGCGCGAGCGAAGCCGAAGTCAAAAAAGCGCGCGCGGATTTTTATCCAAAAATTTCCCTCGAGGCGAGCGGCGGCTGGTCGAAGCTGGATATTGATGGCTACAACGGCCCGTATGTCGGCAATAGCAAACCGGCTTATTCGGTCGGCATCGGCATTGATCTGCCGCTTTTCGACGGATTTTTGCGCGCTAACAAATTGCGCATCGCCAAATCCGAATTGCGCGCGGCGGAAAGTGAATTGACCGATTCGCGCGATGCGGTCGTGCGCGAAGTTTGGAAAGCCTACACCGATTTCAAAACGGCGTTGCACAAACAAGATTCGGCGGAAAAACTTTTGACGGCGGCGCAAAATGCGTTTGACGCCGCGCTGGAATCGTATCGCCACGGCCTCGGCAATTATGTGGACGTCGCGAACGCGCAACGCAATCTCGACGCCGCGCGCAGCGTCATCGTGGACACGCGCTCGGAAATTTTCACCAGCTCGGCCGCGCTCGCGTTGAGCGTCGGCGATCTCGCCAAACCGGACCGGCCAAACAATTTCATCCGCCAACCCAAATGAATTTCTCGCGATTCAATTTTATTTTTCCGCTCGCCAGTTTGTTTTTGGCGGGCTGCGGCGCGAATGCGCATTCACCGACGATTGACATCATCGGTTCCTATTTTCCTGCGTGGGTCGTGTGCATCGTGCTCGGCCTCGCGCTGACGTTGATTTCGCGGCAAATTTTCATCGCGGCGAAAATTAATTCGCATCTGCATCCGATTGCGCTCGTTTATTTGTGCCTGATGATTTTTTACACGCTCGCGATCTGGCTGCTGTTTTTCCAAAACTAAAATTTTATGGACGATCCAAAATCTTCAACTCCAGCGCCGGAAAATCCGGCACCGAAAACGGAAGCTGCGCCACGCAAATTGAATTCAAATTCCGAAGACGCGCGCAAAGTTGTTGGCCGCATCATCAGCATCGTCGTGATTTTGGGCGTCATCGTTTTGATCCTTTTTGTCTGGAGCATCGTTGAGCGCCATCCACGCACCGACGACGCGACGGCGCAGGCGAATATAATTGGCGTCGCGCCGCGCGTGCACGGCCAGATCATCAAATTGAATGTGCAGGACAATCAGGACGTGAAAGAAGGCGACGTGCTTTTTGAGATTGATCCCGCTGATTATCAACTCGCGTTAGCCAATGCGAATGCCACGTTGGCCGCGCTCGATCAAGAGATTGAAGTCGCGCGCTCGCAAGACGAGACACTGAAATTTCAAGTCAAAGCCGCCGCCGCCGGCGTCGAACAAGCGAAGGCGCAATTGAAACAAGCGACCGACACGTTGCAACGTTTGCAGCCGCTTTTGGAAAAAGGTTTTGCGACGGCGGACGACGTGGAAAAAGCGGACACAGCGGTTGAGGTGGCCACGGCCGCGCTCGCAACGGGCGAACAACGTTCCAATTCCGCCAAAGCCAGTTTGAGCAGTCTCGCCACATTGACCGCGCAACGCGATGGCGCAGTCGCCGCCGTTGATCTGGCGAAATTGAATCTGTCTTACTGCAAAATTGTCGCGCCGTTTTCCGGCAAAATCGTCAACTTGAACATTTCCATCGGCCAATACGCGAACGTCGGCGTGCCGGTTTTCGCGTTGCTCGACACACGCCAATGGTATGTGCTCGCGAATTTTCGCGAAGGCGAACTGCGCCATTTTTCCGTCGGCTCGCCGGTGGATGTTTATCTGCTGTCCGCACCGCAACATCATTTCGCCGGCAAAGTTCAAGGCATCGGCTGGGCGGTTTTGTCGAAGGATGAAATTGATACTTCGCATGGCGTGCCTTCAGTTCCGCGCGAATTAAACTGGGTTCACATCGCGCAACGATTTCCCGTGCGCATCGAAATCGAAAATCCCGATTCCAATCTGTTCCGCATGGGCGCATCGGCCGTCGCCATCATCAAATAAAAATGAGTTCATTTGCCGACGCCATCCGTCTGCCTCATTACCGGCCGAATTGGCTGACGTGGTTGCGGCGTGAAATGGCGCCGTTTCCCGGGCGCGACACGATGACGGTGCGGCTCGTCGTGACCGTCACGCTCGTCGTCATCATTTCGATGGCATTGCAAGTGCCGAACCTGGGATTTTCCGCGTTCTTCATTTTTTTCGTCACCAAAGAAAATCGCGCGCTCACGTTGCTGACCGGTGTGATCATGATCGTCGGCACGACCATCGCGATGTCCATCAGCCTGTTTTTGTTTCGTTACACGTTTGATTATCCCGAACTGCGCGTGCCGGTGATGGCCGTTTTGATTTTCATCGGCATGTTTTTGTCCCGCGTTTTCGTCATCGGCCCGCTCGGATTCGTCATCGGATTTTTTGCGTCGCTGACCCAGACAATATCTGAACACGCGCCCAACACCGACGCGCTCGTGCGCAGTCAACTTTGGCTGTGGATCGCGGTCGCTTATCCCATCGCGGTGACCATTTTCATCAATCAAATCCTGTTGCCCGCCGATCCGTGGCCGGTGTTGGTGCGCGCGTTGACGCAACGTCTCAACACTGCGGCCGCGGCGTTGAAGCGAAGCATCAAAGACGGTTCCGCTGGCGGACAGACCAATTCCATGTTGCTGGAATTGGCGACGCGTGGAAGTTCGCCCTTGCTTGCGCTGTTGAATTTTGCGGAATCAAAAGACGCGGCGTTGAAACATCGGCACGCATCGCTCGTCGCTTCCATCGCCGCGAGCGAACATCTGTTGCACGCGACGGCGGCGTTGGAATTGCGCCAGCCGCAAAGACTTTCCGCCGACGATCTGCTTTGCGCCCAATCTCTGCTGGCGGAAATTGACGCGCTCAAAACGATTTTGCCGGAACACGAACCCGTTTTGGGGCCGCGAAAAAAAGATGTGGTCAAAGCGACGTTGCCGCAATTGCGTGAATTGCAGTTCGCGACCGAATCGTTTCGCGACGGCTTGATCCGCTACATCAGCGAAGATCAAAAACCGGTGGCGAAAGAAAAAAAACGCCTGTTCATTCCCGACGCGTTCACGAATCCGTCGCACGTTCGCTTCGCGCTGCGCGTCACCTTGGCCGCGATGATCTGCTATCTGATTTATTCCGGTTTGAATTGGCCGGGAATCAACACCGCGTTTTTGACCTGCTGTTTTATCGCGTTGGAAAATACCGGCGCGACCATCCGGCGCGGCTGGCTGCGGCTCATCGGTTGCGCGATCGGCGGCGCGATGGGTTATTTTGCGATCTTTTTTTGCATCCCGCACATGGAAAGCATCACGTCGCTGGTTTTGCTGACCGCCGCAGCGTCGGCGATCATCGGCTGGATCGCGGCGGGCACGGATCGGATTTCTTATTCGGGGCCGCAGGCGGCGTTCGCTTTTTT
>JAMFSG010000046.1 GCA_026225155.1 Verrucomicrobiota bacterium | reverse complement strand
ATTTGCCCTTTATGATGGGCTTGAAAATACTTACCCCGTCGTAATTGTTTACATGTTTCTTGGTTGGCTCATTCCTTTTGGCTTTTGGCGCTTTTCAAAAATGGATTAAACCAACCGTTAAGTCTTGCTAGGTCAAATGTGGATACCTACGCAATTCCAATTATTCTTGTAGCACTGGGAACGTTGCTGCTTCTTATGAGTTTATTCTTGCCGCAGTCTTTAATAAACAGCATCAAAATCAATGGGCAAATCGTCAACAAGTCAGACCCGAGATTTACTCATGAGATTTTGACTTTCCGAATCATCGCGGGCTGTATGGGTTTATTATTTGCCAGCATCGGCTATTCTGTTTTCCGTTTTATTAACAAGCGCAAATAATCTAACCCGTAGAAGTCGCCCAGCATTTACTTTCCTTCATTTCGCTGCTAAAAATTCCGCGTGCCTGATTCCAACGCCATCTGGAAAAACCTGAATTCGCCGCGCCGGTTGTTTTTGATCGCCGGGCCGTGCGTGATTGAAAACGAAAAACTGTGCCGCACCGTCGCCGCGTCGCTCGTCAAAACTTGCAAACAGTTGGGGATTTTCTACGTCTTCAAAGCGAGTTTTGACAAAGCCAACCGCACTTCTGGCAAAGCCTTTCGCGGACCGGGCATTGAAGCTGGATTGCAAACGCTCGCGAAAATCCGTGATGAATTTGGCGTGCCGATTTTGACCGACGTTCACAACGAGGCGGAAGCCGCTGCGGCTGGCGAAGTCGTGGACATTTTACAGATTCCCGCATTTCTTTGCCGCCAAACCGATTTGATCGAAGCCGCCGTCGCGACAGGAAAAATCGTGAACATCAAAAAAGGCCAATTCCTTTCGCCGAACGAAATGGGGCGCGTCGCTCAAAAAGCCAAAGCCTTTTGGAGTGAAAAAAATCAAGATTCAACTTCCAAGCCAAAGTCCGGCAACTTGAAACTTGAAACTTCCCACTTGAAACTTTTATTGACCGAACGCGGCACGACGTTCGGCTACAACAATCTCGTCGCCGACATGCGCTCGATTCCGATCCTGAAATCGTTCGGCTTTCCGGTGATTTTTGACGCGACGCATTCCGTGCAATTGCCCGGCGGCGGCGGCGACAAATCGGCGGGACAACGCGAGTTTGCGCCCGTGCTCGCGAAAGCCGCGCTCGCCGTCGGCGCGAACGGCTTGTTCATCGAAACACATCCGAAACCAGACGAAGCCCTGAGCGACGGCCCGAACATGATCCCGCTCGGTGAGATGGCGACGGTGCTGCGCTCGTTGCTGAAAATTTACGAGGCGGCGAAATGAAAAAATTCAAAGCCAAAAATTTTGCAAGACGCAGTTTAATTAAAAATTGACTGTTTTATGAGCGAACACAATCAAGAACCTGTTGTAATTAAGCCGCGTATTTTGCCGCGCGACCTCATTGATGTTTGCCTTGGTTTGCCTATCGGACTTTTATTGGCATCCCTCTTTTTTGGAGTTCCAGCATTTGTGGCATTTGTGATGGCTCGTGTATTTGGTGTTTCCATATATTCATCGCTCATCGCCGCATTCGTCGCGTATTGCTTGTTTTATGGTTTCTTTTTGCTTTTTATGGTTCGTCGTTTGACTGTTGCATCCGATGGCCTTCATTTTCATCGAGTGCTTGGTTCGCCAAAGTTTTTGGCTTGGGAGCGAATTTCTTCTGTCGAAGTTGCGCCTCGTAACGAGGTGATTGTTCGGGGTTGGTTATGGCCACCTTTCCCGTCGCGCGAGATTACTCCGTCACTTAGTGCTTTACAGCATTACCGGATCAGTTGGGATGGTGGATATTGCTATTACCCACCGGCCCGCGTAGAGGATTTTGAACAATATGTTGTGTCCAAGATTCAAGTCCGCAAAGCCAGCGGTGTTTAAGATTTTCCATCTTTGAATTCCAATGCCTGCAAAAACCTCATCCGCGCTTAAGGCGAAACTGAAGCGCATCAAATTATTTCTCTGCGACGTTGACGGCGTATTGACAGACGGCTCCATTTTCATCGGCGGCGAACGCGAGTTCAAACGCTTCAACATCCGCGACGGACTCGGCTTGGTTTTGGCGCGGCGCGCCGGATTAAAAGTCGGCTGGGTTTCCGCGCGGCCTTCGTTGGCGACAAAATTGCGCGCGGATGAATTGAAGATTGATTTCCTGGTCCAACAAGGCGATGGCACGAGCAAGACGGCGGCGATCGAACAATTGCTCGCGCAGGAAAAATTGTCGTGGGCCGAAATCTGTTTTATCGGCGATGACATCATTGATCTCGGGCCGTTGACACGCGCCGGTTTGTCGGTCTGTGTCGGCGATGGCGTGGTTGAGGCGAAGGCGGCGGCGCATTACGTCACGAAAAATGCCGGCGGTCGTGGCGCGGTGCGTGAGACGGTGGAATTGATTTTGAAAGCGCAGGGCAAATGGAAACAGTTCACGGAAAAATATTCGGAATGAAAAACAGCAGAAAAAGTTTTGAGTTTTTATTTTTTAATTTTGAGTTGGGAAACTTAAAATTGGGAATCAAAAGTTTGAAATTCTTTTTTGTTTTCGCGGTTCTGTTTTTTGCCTTGGCGGTCGGCGGCCGCGCGCAACAAAATTCGCTGAACAACGTGAAGGATGTGCACGCGACGGATTTTACTTCGGACCAATATTTTGAACCGCCCAACGGCCAGCAGATTAAAATGCGGCTGTCCGGCGCATCGGCGGCACCGCTGCCGAACGGCGCGCAGGACATCCGCGATTTGAAGATCGAGACTTTTTACACGAACGGCAAAACCAATGCGATCCTGCGCGCGCCGCAGTGCACTTACGCTTTGTTGGACGGCGTGGCGAGTTCGCCGGGACATCTGGAAATCCTGACAGGCGACGGCAATATGCGGACGACCGGCGATGGATTTTTGTGGCGGCAAAGTGACAACTCGCTCACCATTTCCAACAATGTCCACACGCTGATTCAGACGAAAGATTTGAAGCTGACGATGCCATGAAAAAAATTTTAATACTTTGCCTGTTGGCGGGAAGCGGTATTTACGTTTTGGCCCAAACGAATTTGACCGCAAAAAAACCGGCGGCGACGCAGCCCACCGAGTTGAGTTCGGAACATTTGTATTACGATGGTGACGCGCGGCAGTTGATTTATTACGGCCACGTCTGGGTGACAAATGAACAGGGAAATTTGACCTGCGAACGGTTGACGATCAGTTTGCCGCCGGGCAACGACCAGCATCCCACGAATGTCGTGGCGGAAACCAACGTGGTGATTGATACGCAGGACGAAAAAGGCCAGCCGAAACACATCACGGGCGACAAGGCAGTTTATGCTTACAGCGTCTTAAATCTGGTAACGAATGAAACCATCACGCTCACCGGCCACGCAAAATATGAGGACGCCCAAGTTTGGCAAACCGGCGAACCGATGATCTGGGATTGCGTGCGCCATCACCTTGATATCGCGAAT
>JAMFSG010000045.1 GCA_026225155.1 Verrucomicrobiota bacterium | reverse complement strand
GGCTCGATCGGAGCCATTGCGGTGGCGCCGTCCAATCCCAACATTATCTATGTCGGCAGTGGCGCGGGAATCATTCGCCCCGATCTCGCGGTCGGCGACGGCGTCTACAAGTCGGTCGACGCAGGCAAGACCTGGACCCACCTCGGTCTCCGCAATTCGCAGATGATCGCCAACATCGAGGTCGATCCTAATGACCCAAATCGGCTGTTCGTGGCTGCAGGTCGGCGGTGATGGGCACATTCCGTCCAGTAACTTTTTGGCAGATGGCGGTCAATTCTTGAAGTGACGTGGAGATCTTCCGGCCACCACCTACATTGCCCAGCCAACCGTCCCATTTCTCAAAATCAGAAAGTTGTTCCGCGATGAATTCGCATAAGTCCGCGATGTGCAGCGTGTCACGGACTTGTTTTCCCGTGCCGCCATAACCGATGTATTTCAATGGCCGGCCAAAATAATGATGCAACACCCAAAGAGCGATGACGCCCTGGTCCACTTTGCCCATCTGCCACGGTCCGGCGAGGACGCTGCACCGGTTGATTATTGCGCGCAAACCGAAACCGCTGCGGTATTCTTCAATCAAACTTTCGCTGGAAAACTTCGTCCAACCGTAAAGCGAGCGAGTGCCGAACATAGGGCAATTTTCATTGACGCCATGCGCGGAAATCGGCGTGCCGGGAACATCATTCCATTCAAAACGCGTTTCGGTTTCATGCCACGGGTGTTTTTCCAGCGGGGCGATGGGATAGACGCGGCTGGTTGAAAGAAATAAAAATTTGCTGCCCCATTGCCGCGCTTTTTCAAGGCAGCGATAAGTGCCGGATAGATTTGTTTCGATCAGATAATCCGGCGATGTGTTGTAACCGGCGAGCACGGACGGTTCGGCAGAACACTCGATGATGGTTTCAAACGGGCCGGGCGGAAAATGGTCGGCGAAACGAATGTCGCCTTTGAAAAATTCCACGCCGGCGGCGGCCAGGCGGGATGGATTTAATTCCGAACCGCGCCGGTAAAGATTGTCCATGCACACGATCCGTGTTTGCGGACTGTGGTTCTTCAGGAACAAGGCCAGGCTGCTGCCAACAAAACCCGCGCCACCAGTGACCAGGATATTTTGGGGAAACATTTTTAAGCAAGGCAGGCTTGATGGATTTCTTCAAGTATTTCGTTCAAGCCGTATTGAAATTTCCACTGCGGATAATGGGATTGGAATTTTCGCACGTCGCTGATCCACCAGATGTGGTCGCCGATGCGGTTGTCCTCGACATAAGTCCATTTCAATTTTTTGCCGCTGATCTGTTCGCAGAGGTCAATCGCTTCAAGCATGGAGCAATTCGAGTGGCGGCTGCCGCCGGCATTGTAGACTTCGCCGCAGCGCGGCTTTTGAAAAAATTGCCAGAACATTTCTACCAAGTCATGGCTGTGAATGTTATCGCGCACCTGTTTGCCTTTGTAGCCGAAAACGCGATAGGGTGTTTCCTTGACGGTGCAGCGCATCAAGTAAGCAAGAAATCCGTGAAGTTCAGTGCCGGCATGCGCCGGGCCGGTCAAGCAGCCGCCGCGGAAACAGGCGGTCTTCATCCCAAAATAACGGCCGTATTCCTGCACCAAAATGTCCGCCGCCACTTTGGACGCGCCGAAAAGCGAATGCTTGGTTTGGTCAATGCTCATCGCCTCGGGAATGCCGGTCTCATATTCGTGCCCGGATTTGATTTCCCAGCGTTTCTCCAATTCAACCAGCGGCAAACGGTTGGGCGTGTCGCCATAGACTTTGTTGGTCGAAGTGAAAATAAAAGCCGCTTCCGGGCAAAATTTTCGGGCGGCTTCCAGCAAGTTCAAAGTGCCCAACGCATTGACGCTAAAATCGGCATGCGGATCGCGCGCCGCCCAATCATGCGATGGCTGCGCGGCGGTGTGGATGATCAGGACAATTTTGCCGCCGAGTTCTTGGAACAGATTTTCGACCGGAACCCGGTCGCGAATGTCAAAATCGCGATGTTCATAGCCGGGAATTTTTTCGATGAGTTTCTGCCGGTTGCCCAATGTGGAAGCTGAATCGCCAAAAAACCAACGGCGCAAATCGTTGTCAATCCCGACAACCTTGAAACCTTCCCGGCTCCAACGCTTGACGCATTCAGAGCCAACCAATCCAGCAGAACCAGTGACGATGACGATGTTCATATTTTAGCGACGGCGGTAAATCTTGATTTTATATTACAAAAAAGAACTGGCCACGCAAAATGATTCCCGCGCCGATGGCTGGAAACATACTGAACAGGGCGGAAAACATTTTCATTCAATTCCAATCAGCTGGTTGTTGTTAGAAAAATGATTGTTATCTGGTAAAAAACTTTGCGGGATAATCCCGCCAAAATTAACGGCACAAGCATCGGTGAAAATTTTTACTTGAACGATATGCAAGTTCTGGCTTGGAGCTTTTTTTATTGGGTTTCCGGCAATCGGACAGAAAGTGAAACAATGTGTCCGCATAATTAATGCAGCGCAATCTTGGGACTGCCATTGTGCGTGTCAAGAAAACCTGCATTTGCCAAATAAAAATCAGTGGTTTCCAAGGTTGATCTGTATAAAATTGACGTTCGATTTATTCGCGTCGGCGTCATTTTTTGAAATCATGAAACAAATCATAATGTTGCAAGGGATGGGAAACAACGAGCGCGGCTGGGCGCGGCTGGTTTCCAAATTTGGGCGCGTGACGCTCATCCAGCAGGGCATGATCCAGCATGTGGAAGTCTGGGAAAATGAAACACGGGTTTTCAACGGCCCGGAAACGAGCGTGATGCGTTCGCGCAAATTGGATGAAGCCACTCTATCGAGCCTGACACTTTTTCGTTCACTTGCACGTTGTAAAGAACAGTTGCGCGGCGAAAAAGTGGACCTGATCATCGCGGCCAATTACAGTTGCGGCATGGCCGCACTCATATTGCGCTGGCTGGGTCGCACTCGGAAAATAGTGCTGACAGTCTCTGATTTTTTACCGCCACGGGGATCATTCGCTGTGCGGCTGCATCGCCGGGTGACGGCGGCGTTGACCCGCTTTGTCGCGCGCCAAGCTGACGAAGTGTGGACGGTTTCACCGCGAATTCCTACGGCAGTGGCGAACCCGAAAAATTTCGTTTTCCCGATTTGCCTGGATGACAATGAAGTGCCAGCCGGTCAGCGCGATGAAATCGGCTACATCGGCTTTCCTTCGCCAGATCACGCGCTGGAAATCGTATTTGAAATCGCGCGAAAACATAATTTTCGTCTGAACATCATCGGTCATTCGTTGTATCTCGAATCCATTAAACGGTTCGCGCCAGCAGGAACGGTTTTTCACGGCACATTGAGCGATCCTCAAAAAGTGAACGCGATTCTGTCCCAGTGTTTTTGCGGCTACGCGGTTTACCGGAACACGGGGTTGCAAAGCTATAGTTACTACGGAATTCCGTCCAAAACCTTCTATTATTTTGCGAGCAATACACCAGTCGTGACGACTAATACCGCACATTTCACGCCCAGCATTGAAAAATATGGCGTGGGCCGCGTGGTCGAGCCGGTGCCGGAAGAAATCGAGCACGCGATTTTGCAACTCAAGGAACAATCCTCGAAATTTTATAATGCCATTGGCCAGTTTCGAAAATCTTGGAATGAAAGTGCCGAAAATTTTCACCGTGAACGTTTTGCCGCCCTCGGCGTGATGTGAGCCAGACTTTGCTTTTAGGTGGAAAACATTTTGCAAACGGATTTGAAATCGGCAAGTCTTTCTGCCCAGATGAAAACGCTTGGCGACGCGCTCAAAGATAATTTTACGATTGTGAATCTCGGTTGTATCGGTGACGCCGATTACCGGTTGCCTGATAACCTTGTGAAAACGCTGACAGTGGTCGAAGTGGACGCCGAGGGCAGCGCGCGAACCCGAAATCCTTACCATCGAAAAATCCAGATTACGGCTCCCATCAACGCCACGGCTGGCAAACACCCTTTCATCCGTTATACTTTTGCGGGAACTTGTTCGTTGCTGCGGCCACGCCCTGGTAAAGTAGAAGAGTTTGAGATGCAACAGTATTTTGTCGAAGTCCGGGCGGATGAAACGGAATGTGAAACCTTGCCTGATTTGCTTCAGCGAAATCAGGTCGCCACGCTCGATTTTTTGAAGACAGATGTCGAGGGGCTTGACTCGGCCATCATCCGCAGTTGCGAAAAATTTCTCGGGCAGACGTTATGCTTGCAGGCTGAATTGCGCTTCGACCCCTTTTACGAAACCGAGCCGCCTTTCTATGAAACGGTTTCCTATCTGGCCGCGCATGGCTATGAAGTGCTGGACATCCTGCATATTGACCGCTGGAAATATCGCACGCCCAACTGGAAACGACAGTTGCAAGGCCGCGCGGTCTGGGCGGATTTTTTATTCTTTTTGAAACCGGAAAAGATCATTGCCAATTTTGGTGAAGCTGCGCCACTGGCGGTGGCCAAACAAATTATCTTGGCCACCATGCTCGGAAAAAAGAATTGCGGTGAATTTCTCCTGCAACGGTTCGACGCGACTTTGCCGGCGGAGTGGAAAAAGGAATTGCAGTTACTCGTCAAGCCCAGTTGGCCGAACCTGACACAATCACGACAATCGCTTCGGCGCATTTTCATGCCGCTGGAATTATTTCTCAAGCATCGCATCAACCGCAGCCGCCATGTTTCCATCCGGCAGGGCAACTAAATGACATTGACGGCGCGGCGGCGGTTCCTCCAGCATAACCCGCTCATGCAGATTGAAAGTAAATTTTATGACCGGCTTCACCGCCATGATGTCGGCTATGGCAAAAATGTATATGACGTGCCGCGTTTGATGGCCGCACCTGCTTTTCGCCGCTGGCTCCAACGCAG
>JAMFSG010000044.1 GCA_026225155.1 Verrucomicrobiota bacterium | reverse complement strand
GCTCGCGACGTGGACAAAACCCATTTCTTCCGCGCGCACTTTGTATTCCGCAAATTTCTCCGGTGTCACAAATTCAACCACCGGCAAATGTTTTAATGTCGGCTGCAGATATTGGCCGAGTGTGAGAATGTCACAATTGGACGCGCGCAAATCACACATCGCTTGCAACAATTCTTCTTCCGTTTCGCCCAAGCCAAGCATCACGCCGGACTTCGTATAAATCGTATCGCCGCGTTTTTCTTTAACTTTTTTCAACACGCTTAAACTGCGGTCGTAAGTCGCACGATGTCGCACGCTCGGCGTCAAACGACGAACCGTTTCCAGATTGTGATTGTAAATGTGCGGATTTGCCACGAGCACGTTTTCGATGGAAATGTCATTGTCCAAAAAATCGGGAACCAAAACTTCGATGACAATTCCCGGATTCAGTTCGCGCACTTTTTCGATCGTCTGGCGAAAATGTTCCGCGCCGCCGTCCTTCAAATCATCGCGCGCCACGGCCGTAATGACGACGTGTTTTAATTTCATCCGCCGCGTCGCTTCGGCCACGCGCGCCGGTTCGTCCGCTTCGAGCGCGAGTGGTTTCATCGTGCTGACCGCGCAAAAGCCGCACGCGCGCGTGCAGCGGTCGCCCGCGATCATGAACGTCGCCGTGCCTTTGCTCCAACATTCCCAATGGTTCGGGCACTTCGCGCTTTCGCAAACCGTGTGCAGCTTCAGTTCGTCCAACAACCCACGCGTGCGCGAAAACGTATCGGACGTCGGCAGTGTGATGCGCAGCCATTCGGGCAGACGAGGGCGTGCTTTATTAAATGGTTGAATGGTTGAATCGTTCAATTGCATTTGCGGATTTTAATTTACCACGATGTAACGATTTAACAATTCAACGTTTCAGCGATTCCCAAAACTTTGGCAATTCTTCCGGACCGAAATCGGCCAGAATTTTCCCATCCACGTCCAGCACCGGCGCGAATTCTTGGCCGGAAACGCGGACCATTTCGGCAAAGGCTTTTTCGTCGGCGATGACATCAATCTTTTCGTATTGAATATCGTGGTCGTCGAGCCAGCGGATGGCTTTGTGGCACCAGCCGCAATAGGGTTTGATAAATAAACGTGTTTTCATCTATCCCAAAGTGATTTGTCTCGCCAAGTTGCGATAAGAAACCAGAGCGAACCACCGGTATTTAGAAATGCCGCAATAATTCCTAACGCTGCGGAATAAATTGAACCGAAATCATAAACAACGCCAATTGTTATCAAAATTTCGCCAAAGAGCGGTAATCCAGAAACATTGCGATAACCTTCTTTAGAACGATGAATCAAATAATACAAAGGCCAACGAATGAAAGAGCAGTAAAAATTATTTACTACGACCAACAATCCCAAAACTAAAAAGACCAAACCAAAATTCGTCGGCAATTTTCCTTTCGTTCCAAAGGCAAGCGCAATTAAAGCAATCAAAAGCGGCAGCAAACAAAGAATAATTCCAATGACTCTTTGAATGTAATTCGTTTTTTGCGTTTGATTTTCGTCGGCCATTAAATTTAACCGCCAATCTGCTTCTTGTAATCGTCCGGCGAGAGCAGTGAATTGACTTCGGCGGCGTTGCTCAATTTGATTTTGTAAAACCAGCCGTTGCTGTCGGGTTCGCTGTTGACGAGCGACGGATTGTCCACGACGTTTTTATTCACTTCGGTGATTTCGCCGCTGACGGGCGAATAGATGTCGCTCGCGGTCTTGACGGATTCCACGACGGCGCAGGCTTCGCCGGCTTTGACTTTGCGGCCGACGGCGGGCAATTCGACGAACACGATGTCGGTCAACTCCGCCTGCGCGTGGTCGGTGATGCCGATGGTCGCGGTGTCGCCGCTGACGCGCACCCATTCATGTGATTTGGCAAATTTCAGATCGGAAGGAACGTTGCTCATTTTTTTGTGATTCGTTAAATCGTTGAATTGTTAAATCGGAAAACGCGACGCGCGACACCGATTTAACGGTGTAACGATGCAACGATTCAACGCACTTTGTAAATCGGTTTTTTAACGACGACCGCCGCAAATCTTTTGCCACGGATCTCGATCTCGATCTGCGTGTCGGGCTTGGCAAATTCCGGTGGAACATAACCCAGGCCGATGCCGATACCGAGCGACGGACTTTGCGTGCCGCTGACGACTTCGCCCACGCGCGCGCCGTTCGCCCAGATCGGATAATGCGGACGCGGCGGCGCGGATTTATCGGTCATCTTGAACGCGACGCATTTCTTTTTCATACCATTGGCTTTTTGTTCGGCAAGTATGGAGCGCCCATTGAATTCGCCTTTGTCGAGCGCGACGAAAAATCCGACGCCCGCTTCGATCGGCGTGGTTTCTTCGTCGAGTTCGTGACCGTAAAGCGGATAACAAACTTCCGTGCGCAACGTATCGCGCGCGCCGAGGCCGGCGGGTTTCAAACCGAACGGCGCGCCGACGGACAAAAATTTATCCCACAGTTTTTGGATAGATTCGTCGCTGCCGACGATTTCAAATCCATCCTCGCCGGTGTAGCCGGTGCGCGAAACAAGGACGCTTTGGTTCTCAAATTTGAAGCCGCCGATTTCATTTTTCTTCAAATCGGTCACGCGCGCGACGCGCATGGCGGAAATGGATCCGCCGGAAATCACGTCGTTGATGAAATCTTTCACGCGCGGGCCTTGCACGGCGACGGCGGCGTAATTGTGCGAGGCGTCGGTCAAAATCAATTCGCTGCGCCGCGGAAATTTTGCCGCCTGCGCCTGAATCCACGCGACATCGGCTTCGATGCGCGAGGCGTTGATGACGAGAAAATAAACATCGCCGCAAAGACGATAAGCATAGAGATCGTCAATCACGCCGCCGCGCTCGTTGCACATGAGCGTGTATTGACCAAGACCGGGCGTGAGTTTTTTGATGTCGTTCGTCAGAAGCTGATTAAGAAATTCCGCTGCCGCCGCGCCGCTGACGGTGACTTCGCCCATGTGCGAGATGTCAAAAATCCCGGCGGCGTTGCGCACGGCGAGATGTTCGTCGGTGATGCTGGTATATTGCACCGGCATTTCCCAGCCGCCGAAATCAATGAGCTTCGCGCCCAGTTTTTGGTGCGCGGAAAAAAGTGCGGTGCGTTTTAACATAATTCAAATCGTTGCTGCCAACTCCAGAAATTCACGCGGGTTGACGATGCCAATACCATTAAATTTTTTCAAGACCAACAGATCGGAATCGCCGGTCACCAAATGGGAACATCCAGAATCCAGCGTGATCGCGAGAATTTTATTATCATCCGCGTCCCGGCAAACTGAAACTGTTGAAGTGACATGGACAAATTCAGTTTGGCGTTCGACGAAAAAAGTCATCAGACGCGCGTGCCGTTGCGAAAACCCGAATTTCACGCGGAGTTTTTCTTCCATTTCATCCAGAATGTCATCCGAAGCAAAAAATTTGCATTGATGTCGCGTGGTTCGCCAGAGGCGACGACAGAAACCGTCCGTCGTCAAAATGGCGAGCCAGACATTGCTATCAAGCACGGCACGCACGGGGCAAGACGAGGATTTCTTTTTCGGTCAGGCGAGTTTTGCGGGGCAACGAATCAAAAGCCGTCAAGGCGCGATCCAATTCGCGTTCCGTGGAAAAAAGATATTCGTAGACGCGCTCGACTTGTTCATCGGGCAACCGTTGAATTTCTTCAATGACTTGGATTGCACTCACAATTTCATTTTACTCGCAGTTGGTTGGGAAAGCAAAACCGGAAATTTACCCCCACTTCTCCGTCTTCATCTGTTCCTTGGGCGCGCCAAGTTCGAAGACCAAACCTTCGGCAAATTCCACCAACGCATTCGGACCGCAGGCGTAGAAAACGGTATTCGGCAAATCGGTGACGTGCGATTTGACAAAGAAGGAATCAATGCGTCCGGTGCGACCAGTCCAATTATCTTCCGGCAATGCGCGCGTGCAAGTGACGTGAAATTTGAAATTCGGATTTTCCTTTTCCAGCTCGCGAAATTCCGTGTTGAAAATAATATCCTTCGGCTGGCGCACGCTGTAAAGCACGGTGATTTTCGTGTCCAATTTCCGGCGCGTGGCTTCGCGGACAAACGCGCGGAACGGCGTCACGCCCGAACCACCGGCGATGCAGACGAGATGCTTGTCGAACTGCGGCAGAAATTTTCCGACGGGCGGGATGACGAACATTTTGTCGCCCGGTTTTGCCCAATCCACGATGCGCGTGCCCATCTTGCCATCGCGCTTGACGGTAACTTCGTAAGCACCGCGATCCAGCGCGCTGGACGACAGCGAGTAGGCGCGTTTGTAGCCCGGCGTGTCCGGCCAATAAACGGTGATGAACTGGCCGGTCTTGAATTCGGGATTGTGACCGTCCGGCCATTTGAGCCGCAGTGTTTTGGTGTCGGGCAATTCCAACGTGGCGGTTTCGATCAACATTTCGAGGATTTCTTTGGCCATAACAAATTTAAGTCTGGCGAAGTTAAAGAATTTTCAAAACGGCGGCAAGTTTTGTCGTTTGTCTGGAATTGAACATCCCGACCTGATAAATCATCAACATGAACTGGCTTTGGCAGAGTTTGTATCACGCGGCGGCGATGCTTTGGGAAACGCTCTGGGCGCTGGTTTTGGGATTCAGCCTGTCCGCGTTTTTGCAAGTGTTTCTCCGCAACGAACAAATCATGAAACATTTTGGCCAGACCAATCTGCGTTCGGTCGGGCTGGCGACATTTTTTGGCGCGGTCAGCTCGTCGTGTTCTTACGCGGCGGCGTCAGCGGCGAAAACCGCTTTCAAAAAAGGCGCGGGGCTCGTGCCGACCCTCGCCTTCATGTTCGCTTCGACCAATCTGGTCCTGGAACTCGGCTTCGTCCTCTGGCTGCTGCTGGGATGGAAATTTCTTCTGGCCGAAGTGGTCGGCGCGTTCGTTTTAATCGCCGTCATGTGGCTGCTCGTTCAATTGACGGTGCCCAAAGGATTGATTGACGAAGCGCGGGCGCATGACGACGAAGAAGAAAAATCCTGCTGCCATTCGCACAGTCATGAAATGAAAATGCCTGACGAGGAAATGCCCGGAGAACCTTTCAAACAAAAAATCAAACGCCGCGAAAATTGGGCGCGCGTCGCCGCCGCCTTTGTCATGGAGGTTTCCATGCTGTGGAAGGAAATTCTAATCGGATTTTTAATCGCCGGATTGTTGATGGCGGTCGTGCCCGATGATTGGTGGAAAAATATATTCATCACTCGCGGCACCAGTTCGTTGCGCTTGATTGAAAATGCCATTGTCGGACCGTTGATTGCCATCGCGTCCTTTGTTTGTTCCATCGGCAACATTCCGCTGGCAAGCTTGTTGTGGTCGGACGGCATCAGTTTCGGCGGCGTGATTTCATTCATCTACGCGGATTTGATCATCATCCCGCTGCTTCTCATCTACCGGAAATACTACGGCGCAAAAGCCGCGTTCTACATCACGGCCATCATGTTTGCTTCCATGGTGGTCGCCGGAATCATTGTAGATTTACTATTTGACGCGCTCGGTTTGATTCCCGAAATCCGTCCGCAAAATGCCATCGCTCAAGCATCCTTTCAGTGGAATTACACAACGTGGCTGGATTTCGCAGCCATCGCCGTGAGCGCGGGGTTTGCCTTGATTTATTTCAGGAAACGGACGCGCCACGAAAACCGTCATTGAAGAATTATGAATTGAGCCGCGCCAAAACTTCCTGCGCGAGCAATTCATACGCGGCCGAGCCGGAACTATATTTGTCGTAATGGATGATCGGCTTGCCAAAACTCGGCGCTTCGGCAAGGCGCGTGGTGCGCGGAATCACCGTATCAAAAACTTTCGCGCCGAGCTGGTTGCGGACTTCGCCAACGACTTCGTTCGACAATTTTGTGCGGCCATCGAACATTGTCATCACGACGCCGAAAATATCCAGATGCGGATTCACGCCCGCGTCGCGCAACTGGCCGAGCACGCGCGTCATCATCGAAATGCCTTCGAGCGCGTAATATTCACATTGCAGCGGCACCAAAATGCCATCGCACGCGGCAAAGGCGTTCAGCGTCAAAATTCCGAGCGACGGCGGACAATCAATCAGCACCACGTCAAAACGTCCGCTGGCCACAATCGGTTGGAGCAATTGTTTCAATCGTTGCAGATGATTTTCCGTGCGCGCGAGTTCGAGGTCAGCGGCGCACATATCCACTTCGCTCGGAATCATTTCCAAACGCTCGAACGCGGTGGGTTTGATTTTTTCGAGCAACGTGCCTTCGCCGAGCAGAACGCGATACGCGCTCGCGCCCTCGATTTTTTCCAAGCCGGTGCCGCTGGTGGCGTTCGCTTGCGGATCAAGATCAAACAGCAACACGCGCTGGCCAAGCACGGCGAGGCAGGCAGCAAGATTTACCGAAGTGGTCGTTTTACCGACTCCACCTTTTTGGTTCGCAACGGCGATGACTTTGGTTGGCACTCGCAGGATTAAATGAAAATCGCGGTGGCGTTTCAAGCGCACACCGCGAAAAAGAAAAGATTTTTAGCTGCTCAATGCGCCGGCGCAAAACTCGCGGATTGGAAAAGTGGATTGACCTGTCCAAAAAGCGATGAGGCTGGTTGAAGACTCGTAATCGGATTCGTGCTAACCGCAATGCCGGAATCAGAATTATCGCCACCGAAATTTGAGGCAGAAGCCACCTGCTGCGACGGAGCCTGAACCGAGGCACTACCGGTAAAAATATTTTGCGTGTCCGAATCGGAATGATCCGCCAACACGACTCCGAAAACCAGCAACAAAACCACGCTCGTGGCCATGCCGCCGACCAAGCCGGGACGGGTTTCAAAAATGCGCATGAACCGTGTCAGCCATGACGCTTCGGAATTCAAACGAGCGGTTGCGCCGCCGTTTTGCTCGGCACGGATGCCAGCGATCACGTCGCTGGAAAAGTTGTGAAAATAACCGGGCGGCGGAATTTCGTGCCGCTTCAGTTTCAACAACTGTTTCAGCTCGTCAAAATTTTGTTCGCTTTCTTTCATGCTGGTTTCATGTATTCGGCCAAGTAACTCTGCATCTGTTGCCGCGCGTAAAACAATCGCGACCGGACGGTTCCGATGTTGCAACCCATGATCTCCGCGATCTCGTCGTGCGACTGCCCCTGCACGTCATGCAAAACCACAACCATTCTGTGAGGTTCAGACAGCTTAAGCAGCGCCTCGTTCAATTTTTTTTGCAACTCCGTCAAAGTGGCGTCGCGATGCGGCGTTTTGTTGGAAATCAGGGCCACCAGATCCGGATCGTTCTCGGCGTTGAAATCCAGATCGTTCAAGCTCATGTGATGCTTGTTCTTCCGTTGCTTGAGAAAATTGATCGTTTTATTGACGGCAATCCGGTAAAGCCAGGTGTAAAAAGTCGAGCCGCCCTTGAAAGATTTCAGTGCGGAAAATGCCTTGATGAAAGAATCTTGCGCGAGGTCGTTGGCGTCCTCGTGGTTCGAGGTCATGTGATAAATTGTCGCGTAAATGCGTTGCTGATAACGCTTTACCAATTCATCATAAGCCGTCAAATCGCCGTTGCGCGACCGCTGGACCAATTCACTTTCCAAGACTTCGACCGGCTCGTCGGCTTCGGACGTAATGGCTGGTTCGGACATAATCATCTTCATTGAACCGCCAAAACGCCAGTTTGTTGCGCAAGAAAATCTGTCAAACCGAGCAAGCCCGTGCGTCCCGCCGACGCCGGCAATACGCGCAACGCCCGCCGCGCCTGTTCCAGATAACGTTCAATCACTTCAACTGATGGCGCGAACGTTTCGTATTTCGCCAGCAAGGCGTTCACGGCGGCGAAATTTTCTGGCTGCCAATCTTGGATCAGATTTTCCACCGACGCGCGGTCTTCAGTATTCGCACGTTCCCACGCGAGCAGTAAT
>JAMFSG010000043.1 GCA_026225155.1 Verrucomicrobiota bacterium | reverse complement strand
GATCATCGGTTTTGCTGGAGGATTTTTGGGCGGTCAAAAACCACCTTTTGCATTGTAAAGTTGACATGACAAGGCCTGTTTGATTGATTAGCACTCTTCCAGAAGAGAAGACGCCTGAAATAATTAATCATGCCCAACCAATTTAATAACGCCGACCATTATATTGATCTCGTAAAACATTTACCTGCGGCGCCCACGGTCGCCATCGAATTGCTTGGCTTGTTTGATGATCCAGATCGCGATCTGGACCGGATCGTGGAACTGATCGGTCTGGATCCGTCATTGACGCTGGAAGTTTTACGGCGCTGCAGCAAGGCTTCTTCCGGCGCGAACATTGATACGGAAGACATGTTTGGGATCATCACGCGTTTGGGGTTTTACGAAGTCTATTGCGTGGTGGCGGCCGTGGTCGGTGCGCGGGCGATGACGATGGGGAAATCTCAGGCGGTTTTGGACACGGCGAATCTCTGGCGGCATTCGGTGGTCACGGCGGTGGCGGCGGCGGCTTTGGCCAAACATCTGAAGGAGACGGAAGCGGTGGCATTCACGGCGGGGTTATTGCATGACATCGGCAAATTGGTGTTGGTCTCGGTAGAACATTCCCGCTATGCCGACATCATCGCCCAGACGGGAACCTTTGGTTCACCGCCGGCGGAAGCGGAGCATTCTACTTTTGGCGTGAGCCACGCTCATGTCGGCGCGCGGTTATTATCGCGTTGGGGATTGCCGGAAGACATCACGGCGGCGACCTTGCATCATCACAATTCGCCTGAACTGGCCGAACCTTACGGGCGGCTGGCGGCGATGGTTAACCTAGCGAATTGTTTGGCGCAACAGGTCGTCGAGCCAAAAACTGACTTGACGGAGTTGCTGGAAAAAAATTCGAGCGCGCTGACGCTTTTGCAATTAAAACCGGATCAGGTGCCGATCATTATCGCCCAAACCCGTAAGGATATGCAACGGGTGCAAGGCCTGCTGGACATGGTAAATTGAAGGATGCGGGGCGGTCACGCATGGCGGGAACGGAGTTGGTGGGACGGCTCGGATTTACTCGCGGGCGTTGCTGGTGAAAAGGCGGCCCTGAACTTCGCGGAAACTTTTGAGAAAAGCGTTATTGTCGGACACGGCTTTTTCCACGAGTTGTTTGAGGAGGAATAATTCAGAACTGTTGATCACGGCGTGAACGCTGTGTTTGAACGCTTCCATTGTCATGAATGTTTGGAAGGATTCGCCTACAAGCAGAAACGTGGCGTGGCGGCGCTGGGCGATAGGCATGTTTTGGATCGCCTTGAGCGTGAGGTTTTCGTCCATGGTGTTGGCAGCGAAAAGTTCTTCGACCAGCACGACGTGGTATTGCGCGGATGAAAAACGGATCAGAAAATCGCCATGCGTGGCGGCGGTATGAACTTTGTAACCAAGCTCTTGCAACGCGGATTTGGAAGCATCCAGCCATTCTGGCGTGGAAAAAGCGAGCAGGGCGGGCTTGTCCGTTTTGCTGACGAAATCAAAGGAGGCGTTCATTTGAATTTTAAGACCGGAGCGGCGGCTTCGGTGGGGGTTGCGGTTGCGGACTTTTGCGCTGCCCCAAATTTCATGCGGAGCAGGCCGGCGGTGCTGTCCATTTGGCCGCGAGCCTTTTTAGAATTATCCAGGCCGCGTGAAACGATGCTGCGTTTGGTGCAATAGAGCAGGGCGGTTTCATCCGTGATGAGCCCGTCTTCATAGGCGTCCAGACACGCTTGATCAAATGTCTTCCAGCCGAACGTGGCGCTGGATTCGATGATTTCGTAAAAAGTTTTGCCTTCGCTTTCGCCGAAGCGGATGGCTTCCTGCGTGCGCAAATTGGAACCCATGACTTCAATAAGCGCATGGCGTGCGCCACCGACTTTCGGCGCGAGCCGCTGGCTGACGACCCAGCGCAACGAATCAGCCAGACGCGTGCGGATCGGTTCCTGTTCGGACGAATCGAACATGCCGAGAATACGATTGATCGTTTCGCCGGCGTTGATCGTGTGCAAGGTGCTCAAAACTAAGTGGCCGGTTTCCGCCGCGCTCAAGGCGATCTTTACCGTGTCGCGGTCGCGCATTTCACCGACAAGGATGATTTTGGGCGCCTGCCGCAGCGCGGCGCGCAAACCGTTGACGTAAGTGTCAAAATCCACGCCCAGTTCGCGCTGGTTGAAAGTGGCTTTGTCGTGCTGGTGCAGATATTCCACCGGGTCTTCGAGCGTGACAATGTGAACCGGTTTGGTGCGGTTGATTTTGTTCAGGATGGCCGCGAGCGTGGTTGATTTTCCGGAGCCCGTTGCCCCGGTGATAAGGATGAGCCCGGTTTTTTCATGCGCCAGATCGTTCAGGATTTCCGGAAGTTTTAATTGTTCCAACGTCGGGATCACCGCGTTCAACTGGCGCATCACGATCGAATAACTCCCGCGCTGCGAAAAAACATTCACGCGAAAACGCGTCGTCTCGCCGAGCGCGTAAGAACCGTCGCAGGAACCGTGGCGGATCAAATCTTCGATCTGCCAGACATTGTCGCCCATGATGTTGAGCGCGATGGTTTCGATTTGGAACGGCGTCAGCTTTTCGATCGGCGGATCGAGCACGACCGGTTTCAATTCGCCGTAAGCCTCGGCTTGCGCCGGACGGTTCACCGTGAACAAAACGTCGGATATTTCCGGCTGGGAAGCCAGAACCGTCGTCAAAATTTGGTCGAGTTCCGGGCGGCGCATAAATTATTGATCGTCGTCTTCCGGCGGATGTGCCAGCAGCGGACGGAATTTTTTCTTGTCGGCCGCCTTGTCGTAGGCGTCCTCCGGCGTGATGCGTTTCATGCGGACGTGTTCCATGATATGATCATCCATTTGCTGGTTGCCGAATTTTTTGCCGACTTGGATCATGCCCTGGATTTGATGCGTCTTGCCTTCGCGCACCAAGTTGGCCACGGCTGTGTTGAACACTAAAACTTCAAACGAGGAAATGCGACCTTTTTTATCGGAACGCTTGAACAAGGTTTGCGCCACGACGCCTTTCAAGGCTTCTGAAAGCGTCTGGCGGATTTTGTTCTGCTGGTCGGCGGGAAAAACGTCAATGATACGATCCACCGTTTTCGCCGCGCTCTGCGTGTGCAGCGTGCCGAAAACCAAGTGGCCGGTCGCCGCCGCCGTGATCGCAAGCTCGATCGTTTCCAAATCGCGCATTTCACCGACCATGATGATGTCCGGGTCTTCGCGCAACGCGCCGCGCAACGCGGCGGCAAATGACTTCGTATGCACGCCGACTTCGCGATGGTTCACCAGACAGTTTTTGCTCTCATGCACGAATTCAATCGGATCTTCCACCGTGATGATGTGATCTTTGCGGTTGCGGTTCGCATAATCAATGATCGCCGCGAGCGTCGTGGATTTGCCGGAACCGGTCGGGCCGGTGACGACAACCAGGCCGCGATGCAGCATCGCAAATTTTTTGAACACCGGTGGCAATGGCGATTCCAATTTTTCAAAATCTTCGAACGAAAGCACACGGCTGGGAATCTGCCGGAACACGGCGGACACGCCGTTTTTCTGGTTGAAAAAATTCACGCGGAAACGCGAAATATTCGGAATTTCATAACCAAAATCCACATCGCCCGTTTCTTCAAAAATTTTGATCTTAAAATCCGGCGCGATCTCGTAAAGCATGCCTTTGAGCGCATCGCTTTCCAGCGGCGGAAAATCCACGCGCTGTAGCTCGCCGTGGATGCGCATCATCGGCGGGTTGCCGGAAGCCATGTGCAAATCCGAAGCCTTCTGCTCAAACATCAGGTTGAAAAACGCGTCAATTTTTGCCATAAGCCCTTTCCGTTGCCACGAAACTATTTATAGTCATGCGCCGATAGTAGCAATGAAAATGCCTAACGAAACCATCCGTGAAGAAATCTTGAAAAAAAGCGTTTTGAGCTTCGCGCGCTTCATGGAACTGGCCCTTTACTGTCCTGAAACTGGCTATTATGAGACAGAAAAGGGCAAAGTTGGACGCGGCGGCGACTTCATCACCAGCGTGAGCACCGGCGAATTGTTCGGCCAACTACTCGCTTTCCAGTTCGCCGAATGGCTGGAACAATTGCGGATTGCGGATTGCGGATTGCGGATTATTGAAGCGGGCGCGCATGACGGAAAATTGGCGCACGACGTTTCGACCTGGCTCAAATTGCAGCGCCCGGAACTTTTTGCCGGTCTGGAATACTGGATTCTTGAACCGTCTTTGAACCGGCAAAACTGGCAGCGCGAAAATTTGAAATTTTTTCCGAACGTCCGCTGGTTTTCGGGTTTTGAAAACTTAAAATCAAAAACTCAAAGCTCAAAACTCGCCGGAATCATTTTCAGCAACGAACTGCTCGACGCCTTTCCCGTCCACCGTTTTGGGTGGGACGCGAAAAACAAAAAATGGTTCGAATGGGGCGTCGCGCTCGAAAATGGAAAATTCATCTGGGCGAAGATGGAAAATGCAGAATGCAGAATGCAGAATGCAGAATTGGATTTGCCATCTTCCATCTTCCATCTGCGCTTTTGGAAGTTTTGCCCGACGGCTACACGATTGAAACTTCGCCGTCCGCTGAAAATTGGTGGCGCGAAGCCGCCGGAATTTTGACGCACGGAAAACTGCTGGCGATTGATTATGGATTTTCCGCCGATGAAATGTTTTCGCCCGCCCGCCCGCATGGAACCTTGCGCGCCTACTTCAAACACCGCGTCACCGATGACATTCTGGCAAATCCTGGCGAACAAGATTTGACGGCGCACGTCAATTTTTACGCGATCCAAAAAGCCGGCGAAGCCGCCGGTTTGAAAATGGAAACTTTTTCCTCGCAGGCAAAATTTCTGACGCAGATTCTGGCGAAAACTCAATCCAAGAAAACTTTCGTCGAATGGAACAGTTCCCGTGCGCGCCAATTCCAAACGCTCACGCATCCCGAACATTTTGGCCGCGCCTTCCGCGTTTTGGTGCAGACGAAATGATGTTTAGATTTTCAAGCCGGCGCTCCGGCTGCCAAACCGGTCAAGCCAAAGCCCGTCCCATTAACGGATCGCTAAAACTTTTGCGCCCATTTTCGATGTGTCCCGCGTAGCGACGTTCAAAATCCGGAGCGTCTTCCACGCGAATCCGCAAATCGTGCCAGCCAAAGCTGCGGCTCAAAGCCAGCGCGATTTCCGCAGTGGATTTTTTTTCACCAGACGCCGCAAGATTCATTTTGCGTGGTTTGCCACCGTAAGCAACATCTTCCACCAAAATCGTCAGCGCGTTTTGTGAATCGTGATTGCGCAAATGCAGAACGGTTTTTTCTGACGCGATTGTTTGCAGCGTCAATTCCAACTGCGGGTCTTTCACCGAGCCGCGGAGTTCGCGGAAGAAACCGTTCGGCCCGTGAACGCGCAGACGATATTTGCCATCCGCAAAATCAGCGAGCGACCAGGAATCGGAAAGCGAGTCGCCGGCGGAAACGGCGTAATGCCAATTGCGACCGGTTTCAAATTGTTCGGTCGTTGCGCCGGCCACGCGCATTTTTCCCGGCGCATAAATAAAAAACGGCGAACCGGCGGCGCGTTCGCCAAATGAATTTTTCCCGGCGGCCAGACGAATCGAAAAAGTTTTTTTATCCGCGCTCAAAATTCCATCCGCCGCGATTTCGTAGGGCAACGCACAAGCTGGACGGATGCCTTTTTCCTGCTGCGGCAAAACGGACGAAGCCGTTGGATTTTTTTGCACCTGCGCAATTTCATCCGCGCTCAAAATTTTGAAACCATCGGGAACCGGTTTGAACTGCGCCTGGTCAATCAAGCCGAGAAACGGCGCGCGTTCGACCGGTGTTGGCTGGTTTATTTTTTCGCCAAAATACGGACGGAATACCGAAGTCAGATCGCCACAAATCGTGCGTCGCCAATTGCTGATGTTGGTTTCGCGGATTGTCTTGTTAGTTTTCGCGCTTAAAAAATTTTCAAGAAATTGCAGGATGGAAGTATGATCGAAGACTTGCGAATTCACATAACCGCCGCGGCTCCACGGCGACGCAATGACCAGCGGCACGCGAAAACCGAGGCCGATTGCATCCGTGCCAGTCGGCGAATGCGGATGTTTTGCTTTATATTTTTCCTGCTGTTCCAAACTTTCCTGTTCGACCGAAGTATCAATGCCTGCTGAAACTTTTCCCGTTTCCGGTTTGTCGGGATGCGGCGGCATGAATGGCGGAACGTGATCGAAGTAGCCGTCGTTTTCGTCGTAGCACAAAATGAAAATGGTTTTTTTCCAGACCTCGGGATTTTGCGTGAGGATGTCGAACGTCTCGGACAAATACCACGCGCCATACCACGGCGCGGACGGATGGTCGGAAAAATTTTCCGGCGCGACAATCCACGAAACCGTCGGCAAATTTCCCGTGCGGACGTCTTCGCGGAATTGATGCAGCACATCGCCTTTCGGCGCAGTCATGTCGTGCGGTGCGCCGTCATCTTCGTATTTCAGCGAATCCAGTTTGCGATAATTTGGGTCGGCGGAATTGATCGTGAATGCTTTGCGAAATAAATTTTGTTCGCGCGGCGGCAGCTTGGCGAAATTTTCGGCGGTGTAAGTGATCAAGTCGCGTCGCGTTTGATCCAACTTGCGTTGCTTGGTTTCAATTTTTTTTTGCAGT
>JAMFSG010000042.1 GCA_026225155.1 Verrucomicrobiota bacterium | reverse complement strand
CTCGTGGATTTGGCGGCGATGCGCAGCGCGGTGCAAAAGCTCGGCAAAAATCCGAAGATCATTGAGCCGCTCGTGCCGGTGGATTTGGTTGTGGATCACTCGGTGCAGGTGGATTTCGCAGGCAGCGCGGATTCGCTCGGCAAAAATCTGGATCTGGAATTCACGCGTAACCGCGAGCGTTATCAATTTTTGAAATGGGGCATGCAGGCGTTCGATACGTTTAAGGTCGTGCCGCCGGGAATTGGCATCGTGCATCAAGTTAATTTGGAATATCTCGCAAAAGGCGTTTTGAGCGCGGGCGAAGTTTATTATCCCGACACGCTCGTCGGCACGGATTCGCACACGACGATGATCAACGGCATCGGCATCGTCGGCTGGGGCGTTGGCGGCATCGAGGCCGAAGCCGGGATGCTCGGCCAGCCGGTTTATTTTCTCACGCCCGATGTCGTCGGCGTGCATCTCACCGGCGCGTTGCGCGAAGGCGTCACGGCGACCGACCTCGCGCTCACCGTCACGCAAATGCTGCGCAAGGCAAAAGTCGTCGGAAAATTTGTGGAATTTTTTGGTCCGGGCGCGACCGCGTTGCCGGTCGTGGATCGCGCGACGATTGCAAACATGGCACCTGAATACGGCGCGACGATGGGCTTTTTCCCGATTGATGCCGAGTGCGTGAATTATCTGAAAGCCACCGGTCGCAGCGACGAAGCCGTCAAGATTTACGAAAATTATTACAAGGCGCAGGGACTTTGGGGCATTCCGAAAAAGGGCGACATCCAATACTCGCAGGAATTGGAATTGGACCTCGCGTCCGTCGTGCCGAGCGTCGCCGGACCAAAACGTCCGCAGGATCGCATCGAACTGCCGAACCTGAAACGCGATTTTATTTCGGCTTTTTCCAAGCCCGTCACGGAAAGCGGTTTCGGCATGAAGGTCGAAGAATTGACGCGCACCGTCCACGTTTCGGCGGGCGGCGAAATTCATCCCGGCGGCGGCGATCAGGAAAATGGCAGCGTTCGCCGCAGCGAACGCGAGATGGCCAACGAACATCCCACGCCGGATTCGATCCACGGCAACGCGCCGAAATTGGAAGGCGATGTTCGCAACGGTTCCGTTTTGATCGCGGCGATCACGAGCTGCACGAACACGAGTAATCCGAGCGTGATGCTTGCCGCCGGTTTGCTCGCGAAAAAAGCCGTTGAACGCGGGCTCACCGTCAACAGCACCGTAAAATCGTCGCTCGCGCCGGGCAGCCGCGTCGTCACGGATTATTTGAACAAGACCGGCCTCGCGCCGTATCTCGACCAGCTTGGTTTTCAAACGGTTGGTTATGGTTGCACGACGTGCATCGGCAATTCCGGTCCGTTGCATCCGGCAATCGAAGATGCGGTCGTGAAAAATAATTTGGTCGCCGCGTCCGTGCTTTCGGGCAACCGCAATTTTGAAGCGCGCGTGCATCAAAACATCAAGGCGAACTTTCTCATGTCGCCGCCGCTCGTCGTCGCGTTCGCGCTCGCGGGCCGCGTGGACATTGACCTGACGAACGATCCGATCGGTAAAGATAAAAACGGCAAGGAAGTTTTCCTGAAAGAGCTATGGCCGACATTGCAGGAAGTGCGCGACCAGATGCAGGCCGCGTTGCAGCCGGAAGTTTTCCGCAAACTCTACAAAGATTTCGCCGACCAAAATCCCAAGTGGAACGAAATCCCGTCGTCTGTCGGCAACGTTTATGAATGGGACGGCAAATCCACTTACATTCAGGAACCGCCGTTCTTTACCGAGTTCGCGTTGACGCCCGGCAGCATCAAGCCGATCAACGGCGCGCGCGCGCTGGCGATTTTCGGCGACAGCGTGACGACCGACCACATCTCGCCCGCCGGCGCGATCAAAAAATCATCGCCCGCCGGAAAATATCTCATCGAAAATGGCGTGACGGCGGAAGATTTCAACAGCTACGGTTCGCGTCGCGGCAACGACCGCGTGATGACGCGCGGCACGTTCGCGAACGTTCGCATCAAAAACCTGATGCTCGCCGGTCAGGAAGGCGGCGACACGTTGTTGCAACCCGAAGGCACGAAACTTTCGATCTACGACGCTTCGATCAAATATCAGGCCGCGAAAATTCCGCTCGTCATTCTGGCTGGACAAGAATACGGCACCGGCAGTTCGCGCGATTGGGCGGCGAAGGGCACGAACTTGCTCGGCGTAAAAGCCGTCGTCGCGCAAAGTTTTGAACGCATCCATCGCAGCAACCTCGTCGGCATGGGCGTGTTGCCATTGCAATTCAAGGAAGGCACGACCGCGCAAAGTTTGAAGCTCGATGGCACGGAGACTTACGACATCGTCGGCCTCGACGCGAACATTAAACCGCAGCAGGACCTCACCTTGAAGATCACGCGTAAAGATGGTGCGGTGGAAAACGTGTCCGTCCGCTGCCGCATTGATACGCCGATCGAGATTGATTACTACCAGCACGGCGGCATCTTGCCGTTCGTGTTGCGCCAACTGATCGCGCAGGCTTAATCGTAATTGAAATCAAATTCATCGCGCTGAACTTTGTTCGGCGCGATTTTTTTTATTCAGCCAAAATTGAAAATAGCTTGAGATAATGTCCGCGTTGTGTTGCCACCAATAAATCGCGTATGCTGCCTCTGTGATTCATCAAGTTCACCAAATCGCCGCCGAAGTGATCCGCAGCACCGGCAAAGACAAGCCGGCGGACGCGGCGTTGCGCGAAGTGCTCAAGCAAGTCAAAAACCTCGCGCCGTTCGACGCCACCGAGGTCGCCAAGACCGTTTTTATTTATTACCGCTGGCACGTCTGGTTGCGTGACGAACGCGGCGTGGATGCGAAGATGCGTTTCGCGTTGCGCTTGAATCAGCGCTTTCAAGAGAGCGAATCGTCCGTGCCATTCGCCGAGCTTCGCGAAAAAGCCGTGCCCGCGTGGACGGCTGAACAAATGGAAGTCAGCGACGATTGGCTGTGTTCCCTGCAACGTGAACCCAAACTCTGGCTGCGCGCCAAATCAGGAACGGCGGAAACGCTGGCGCAAAAATTATTGGCGACGGAAATCAGTCCGTTGCTGCCTGATGCCTTGATTTATCAAGGCGAAACCGATTTGTTCAAGACGCCGGAATTTCACGCGGGCGAGTTTGAAATCCAAGACATCGCCTCGCAAGCCGTCGGCCTGCTGTGCGATCCGCAGCCGGGCGAAACATGGTGGGATACCTGCGCAGGCGAAGGCGGCAAGACATTGCACTTGTCCGACTTGATGCAAAACAAAGGACTGCTTTGGGCAAGCGACCGTGCGGATTGGCGTTTGCAAAAACTGAAGCGTCGCACCGGCCGCGCCAAAGTTTTCAATTATCGTTCCGTGCATTGGGATGGCGGCAAAAAACTGCCGACGAAAACGAAATTCGATGGCGCGCTCGTGGACGCGCCATGCAGCGGCATCGGCACGTGGCAACGCAATCCGCAGGCGCGTTGGACGACGACGGTGGACGATGTGCGCGAACTTTCCGCGATCCAAAAAAATCTGCTGGCAAATGTCGCGCCGAGCGTGAAGCCCGGCGGAAAACTGATTTTCTCCGTCTGCACCTTGACGCGCGCGGAGACAACGGAAGTGGTGGAAGCATTCAACGCGAGCCAGCCGGATTTCGAGCCGCTGATTTTTTCCTACATCCAATTGAATGCGCGCACCGTGGTCGGTGCGTCTTTGCTGACGATCTGGCCGCAGGATTTGGGCGGCAACGGAATGTTCATCGCTGGCTGGCGGCGGAAAAAAGTTTAGCGCATATTCAAAATTCATTTCTAGCTGCGGAGCAGCGAACGACAGTAGCCCACGGCGTCAGCCGTGGGTAAAGCGATAAAGCAGATTCAGCCCCGGATGGGGCGGAAGAAATAATCAGAAATTGATTTTCTGTCGCCCCGTCCGGGGCTTATACGTCATCGCCAAGACTACCCACGGTTTCACCGTGGGCTACTTTCTTCTGCGCCTCCGGCGCTTCGGTTTTCAAATTATTTTTTTGGAAATAATTGCTAGCGCGTTGTTGCCAAAATTTTTCCGAGGATTTCCCGCATGTCCGCATTGTGTTGCTGCGACGCCAGACCGAAAGCGCGGATGATGTCGAGCAGGAACGCGGCGTTCGCGCGCGTGAAATCGTAATAAACCGTTTCCTTTGATCGGGCTTTGCCGGGCGGGCGCGGCGAGCCGTCCATCGTCAGCATTTCGTCGAGCGGCAGGCAAACATAAACCATCGCCTGATAACCGACGGCGCGCTGCTTTTGTTTGAGCTGGATCTGCACCGAACCGAACGGCGTTATTTTCGTAAATTGCGGCAACCGTTGAATGGCGCTTTGAAATCCGTCCACTGCCGCATTAGTCACCGCTTCAATTTGCACCGGCTGGCTTTCTTCAAATTCATCCGGCCGGATTTTTTTCAACTTGCGTAGCTCGCGCGCAAGGTCGTTGGTTGAAAGCAAACCATTGTGAACCACTTCAAAAATGAGCTTGGAAAGTTCGTGGCCATATTTCGTCACGCCGTTGCGTTGGAAATTGATTTCGGGAACGACGGTCGGGCTGTCGGCTTCGGGCGTGTCGTAGCCGATCTGCCATTCTAGATAGAAATTTTTGTCAAGCGACGTTTTTGTCGGCGCGACAGGCAAACCAAAACCGTCGGGCGAAAGTTCCTTTACGCGGACTTTGCCGGTCACGTCCGTCAGCGGCAAACGGATGCGGATGGAATTCGTCGTGACCGAAATGAGAACTTGTTTGTATTCAGTGTCCGCAGCAATTCCGTTCAATGCCAGCGCGATAGAAAGCAAACTAACAAAGATGAATCTTTTCATCCACGAACTTAATTCAGAACGGCTAAGAATTCAAAAAATCAAAAAAAAATTCGGAATCACAACCTCGCTTCAGACATTTTCCGGCTTCACGATGGAGACCACGAACGCATCTACTTTCAAATATTTTTGCGCGATGGCTTTGGTTTGTTCGCGCGTGACGGCTTCGTATTTCGCGTCGTCAAAATCCGCGCGTTGCCAGCCCAGGCCGTAAAGTTCATCGAGCACGGAAGTGGACGCGAGGTTGCCCAAGTCTTGCCGCGCAATTTTTTTCTGGCCGACAAGTTTTGCTTTCGCGCGCTTCAATTCTTCATCGGTCAAACCTTCGCTGCGGAGCAACTCGGCTTCCGCGAGCAATTCTTTTTCCACCTGCGCGGCCTTGGTCGGCTCGGTGCCGGTGTAGAATGCGAAGTAACCGGGCACGAGGCCGGCGAAATTTTGTGCGCCGACATAATACGCGAGGCCGAGCTGTTCACGGATGCGCAGAAACAGGCGCGAGCCGAGATCGCTGCAACATTCCTGGATCAAGTCGAGCGCGTATTTGTCTTCGCTGGCGATGGTCGTGCCGGCAAAACCGATGACGAGCACCGCTTGTTTTTTATCGCGCGTTTCTTCGGTGCGCTTCAGCGAATTGAAGGTTGAAGGTTGAAGGTTGAAGGTTGAAACAGCGGAGTTCTTTTTCCAATTACCGAACGCTTTTTGAACGGCGGCTTTTACATCCGCGATTTTCACGTCGCCGAAAATGGCGAGCACGAAATTATTCGGCGCGACGAGTTTTTGATGAAATTCTTTCAGGCCGGTGACGGAAATTTTGCCCACGCTTTCTTCACTGCCGAGCGAATCGAGGCCGTAGCCGATTTCGCCAAACAGCGCGCGCCGCATCGCGAGACTGGCGCTCTTGAGCAATTCGTCTTTGCGCGAGCGGATGCCGGCGATCTGGATTTCCTTTTCGCGTTCCAATTCGTCGGCGGGAAAAATTGGATTCAGCAAAACGTCGGCGAGCAAATTGAGGCCGGTCGCAAAATCGTCGCTCAACACTTCCGCGTTCACGCCAAAACTATTATTGCCGCCGTAGCTGTCAATGTGGCCGCCGACGGATTCGATTTCTGTCGCAATCTTTTCCGCGTTGCGCGTGGTCGTGCCTTTCAAAAGCATTTTAGCGAGCAACATCGTCGTGCCGTTGTTTTCCGCCGTTTCGGCGAGCACGCCGCCTTGAAAAACGGAACGAAATTCCACGAACGGCAGACGCGGATCTTCTTTGACCAAAAGTTTCAGGCCGTTCGGCAATTCGATTTTTTGAATCGGATGATCGGCGTTCATCTCGATGTTCGCTTTCGCTTTCGGTGCGGAACCTTCCGGCAGCAATGCGTAAAGCGTGCGGTTTTCGGCGGTCAGATATTGCCGCGCGACGCGCTGGACATCGGCGTGTGAAATATTTTTTACGGCGGCGAGGTAGCGTTCGGAAAAATTCAGGTCATTCGCGGCGAGCCAGTTGCCGCCGAGATTTTGCGCCTGACCTTCCATCGTTTTGCGCGAAGACAGCGTGGCGGAAATGAATTGTTTGACGGCTTTTTGAACTTCGTCGGCAGAAACGGAAAGTGATTTCACCTTTTCGATCTCCGCCAGAATCGCATCGCGCGCGGCTTCAAATTTATCACCATCAACGACCGCGCTCGCGCCGAAAAGTCCGGGCAAACCGGGGCTGTAAGTCCACGCGTCCACATGATGCACGACGCCTTGACGTTCGCGCACTTGCTGGAAAAGTCGCGAGCTGCGACCGCTGCCAAGCAAGACGGCAAGCACGTCGAGAACCGGCACGTCGACGTGGCGAAGTTCGGGAATGTGCCATGCAAAATGGACGTGACCGAGTTCGACGTTGGCTTCCTCGATAATTTCACGCGACGCCGTTTGTTTTGGTTCGAGCGGCAAAACCGTTGGCGGCAATGCACGCGCTTTGGTTTTCGCGTAAGCGGTTTTTATTTGCGCGATGACGTCATCATTTTTCACATCACCGGCTATGACGTAGAAAACATTGTTTGGCGCGTAATGTTGCGTGTAATAGTCGCGGATATTTTCCGGCTTTAGTTCATTGAAAATATCGGGATAGCCGATGATCGTGAAACGATACGGACTTTTCGTGTAAGCGGTTTCAAACAAACGGCGACCTGAGCGGCGACCGGGATCATCCTGGCCCATGTCCATTTCGCGGCGGATGACGTCGAGTTCCTTCGCGAGTTCGTCCGGCGGCAACGTCGCGTGTTGCATGATGTCGCACAAAATATCAATCGCCACCGTCGCGCCCGTGTTCGGCACATCAATGTGATAAACCGTGCGATCGAAGCTCGTATAGGCGTTCATGTAACCGCCGGCTTCCTGCACTTCCTGATCAATGCGGCTGCCGGGACGCGTCGTCGTGCCTTTGAACAACATGTGTTCGAGCACGTGCGAAAGTCCGGCGCCGAGCCAGTTGCCTTCGTGGATGCTGCCCGCCGCGCACCACGCCTGCACGCTCACGACCGGCGCGCTGTGATCTTCGCGCACGATGATGATCAGGCCGTTTTCGAGCGTGGTGAGTTTTACGCCGGGCGGGACGGAAGAAATTTCGCTGTTGGAAACAGATTTTGTCATTTGTGTCGAAGGGAAAAGATACTCGTAAATCGCCTTTCGGCAAATCCATTTGGGCGAGCGGCGAAAAATCAAATCGCTTCCGATACGCGCTGAATTTTAAGTGATTTGCCGGTGGCATTATCAATTTCAATCACCGCGCCGTGCAGTTTCACGTCATTGCGGGCGACTTCAAATCGCTGCGGTAGAGCGGTTCGGAAGCGTGTGATTACCGGCGTGATTTCGCGGCCCAAAACACTTTCGTGCGGCCCGGTAAAACCGGCGTCGGTCAGATACGCCGTGCCGCCGGGAAAAATCTGTTCGTCCGCCGTTTGCACATGCGTGTGCGTGCCGACAACCGCGCTGACCTGGCCGTCGAGCATTCGCGCGAACGCAATTTTTTCAGACGTCGCCTCGGCGTGAAAATCTACGAAAATAATTGGCGTGTGCTGACGCAGCCATTTCGCCTCGTCGAGCGCGAGCGTGAATGGATTGTCCAACGGCGGCTGCATGAACGTGCGGCCCTGCACATTCATCACGGCGATCGGTGGCAAGTCGCGGATTTTCAAAATCGTTTTACCCTGACCAGGCGTGCCGGGGGGATAATTCAACGGACGCAAAAAACGCTTTTCATTTTGCAACAGCTCGATGACTTCCTTTTGATCCCACAAATGGTCGCCGGTCGTGATGGCGTCCACGCCGTAACCAAAAAGTTCCTCGGCAATATCCGGCGTGATGCCGTTGCCGCCGGCGGAATTTTCACCGTTCGCAATGATGACGTCGAGACCATGCGCCAGCTTGAGCTTGGGCAAAAGTTCCTTGACCGCGCGCCTACCCGGGCTGCCGACGATGTCGCCAATGAAGAGGATTTTCACGCGGAGATTAAACCACGAAAGACATGAAAAACACGAAAGAAAACGAGGCGGAATTGACGATATGCGATTTACGATTTACGCGCTGCTTTCAAATTTTGAGCGGCTCGTAAATCGCAAATATTTTTCAAAGGCAGCACGCAATGGCGCCAATGGCAATCGCCGCCAGCCAAAGCACCAGCACGGCTTGCGTTCGATTCAATCCCGCGCGCACGAGGCGATGCGAAAGATGATTCGTGTCGCCAATCCAAAATGGTTTTTTATTGAGCGTGCGGAACAGGCTGACTTGCGCGAGGTCGAGCAACGGAATTGCCAGAACAAAAAGCGGCGCGAGCACGGCGAACGGATGCGGATTATGCTTGTTATAAAAATGCGGCAAAATTGCCATCACTGCGAGCAGGTAACCGGTGAGATGGCTGCCGGCATCGCCGAGAAAAGATTTCGCTTTCGGAAAATTCCACGGCAAAAATCCCAGCAGCGCGCCGCACATCAGAAACCCCGTGAGCGCGACCAGATATTCGCCGTCCTTGACCGCGATGAGTGCAAACAAAGTCGCGCCGATCGCGCCGACGCCCGCGCACAAGCCGTTCATGTTGTCCATGAAATTGAACGCGTTGATGACCGTGAGCAGCCAGAGAATCGTGATGGCGTAACTGAAAATTTCGCTGGGCACAAACAGCGTGATGCGTTTGCACGCGCTCGCGACGAGCAGTGCGATGAGAAATTGCCCGGCAAATTTCGGCAACGCTTTCAATTCATGTTTGTCGTCCAGCCAGCCGAGAAAAGTGATCGCGATTGCGCCGAACGCGATCGCGCCCAATTCCAGCGCGCGCCGGTCAATACCGTGAACGATCAAACCGGCGGAAGAAATCTTTACAATTCCGAGTTTCAACAAAATCGCGCCGACAAATAGCGGCAAGAGAATTCCCGTCAACACCGCGAAGCCACCCGCGAGTGGAATTGGTTCGCTGTGGATTTTGCGATGGCCGGGATCATCCACGAGATTGATGCGCAGACACCATTTGCGCCACAACGGCAGCGCGAGCAGCGTCGTTAGAAACGCGCCCGCAAACGCGGCGGTAAAAAAGTTGTAGGGAAAAGTCATCGTTGAACGGTAGGGATGGCGCGCTGCGCCGTCCGCGCCGGGTTGCGGCGCAACGGATAAGCAAAACGTTCACATAACGACGTTCGGTTCCGTCGCCTGACGCTGCGCTCGGCGACGGAGACATCGCAGCGCGATGTCCCTACCGCAATTTCAACGGCCACTTGTTTCATGGAAATATTTTAACTTCAAATAAACATCGTATTGGTCGTCCACCATTTTTTCGATGGAGAAATTTTTGCGCACGAAGGCGTGGCCGCGTTCGCCAAATTTCTTCCGCAGTTGTGGATTTTTCGCAAGTTGCAAAAGTTTTTGCGCCGCCGTTTCAATATCGCCGGTGCGGATCAAAAAACCGGTTTCATTTTCAAGGCAAACTTCGTCCGCGCCATCAAAGTCATACGCAACCACGGGTTTTCCTGCGGCAAGCGCCTGCGGTAGCGCGCGCGATAATGCTTCGCGATATGAAAGATGTGCGAGGCAATCCATGATGCCGACGTAATGCGCGACTTCGTCCGGGGGCACGAGGCCTGTGAAAATGACTTTGCCATCGAGGCCAAGCACGTGGACTTGATTTTCAATTTCGCCGCGCAGCAATCCGTCGCCGACAAAAAGCAGCCGCGCATTTGGAACTTGCGGCAAAATTTTGGCGAACGCAGCCAGCAGAT
>JAMFSG010000041.1 GCA_026225155.1 Verrucomicrobiota bacterium | reverse complement strand
GGCGTCACGCAACGCATGGTTTGCTCGGAAAAATGTGATGCCGCGCTCACGCGCACGGATCATGCGCTGGAAATGGTTCTGCAAAAAAGTGTGCAAAGCGCGCGGGCCAGTGCGTTTTATTCTTATCTCTGCGGCGGACTTTCCGCAGCGGCTGCGGTCGGCGCGTATTTTTATCTGCCGTCGCCGTTTTTGATCTGGTTCACCGCCGGCTGCAGCCTCGTCTTCATCGCCTCGGGAATCTGGTATGGCCGGATTGCTCGGAAACAAAATCTATAAAAAAATTACTCGGATGGCGTGGAAGCGGGTTTTTCTTCCAGTGAATCGGCAGCTTCCAACGCGGCAATTTTCTGCGCCAGTTTTTCCTGTCTTCGCAATTCCACCAACGCTTCCTGTTTGTGCAGACATTCGTGGCAAATACCGTGCGTGGTGGGCGTGTCAAAACCCAGGCGCATGAATTTTTCGAGCGGCATCCATTGGCCGTGGTAATTGATCTGCCGGCACCAGGCGCAGACGCGCATGAATTTTTCCAGATAACGGACGCGTTCCATGATGCGTCGCGTCGAGGAACTGACCAAAAGCCAGACAGCCAATACCAGCAATATATCCAGCGTTGACCGGCGATAAAAAAAGGCGAATGGATGATCGGAGAAGATCAAGGCCGGCAGCTTGAGCAAGTCGTCCAGATAACAGATCGTCATAATCCCCAGAAAGCCAAGGTTTTGATACAAAACGATCCGCGTCAGTTGTGAATTTTTTTTCATGCGTCAAAAAAATTTTGATTCGCGCAAAGCCATTTTCGAGCCGCCCAAGACTCCAATTGCCCGTCGCAAATAGAAAGTTACAGCATGAAAAATGCCATGAAAATTTTGCTTTTTCTTCCAAAACCCTGAACACCTTTGAAAAGATTCAGCCACCGATAATTTTCTGAAAATTCCACTTTCAGGACAGGACGTTTTAGAAATTAATTTGCCGTGTTAAGCGATTGCCCGCGATCTTGCATTTCTTTAAAATTTGGAGGATGACTTTTTACCGGGTGATGATTTTTTTGTCGCTGCCGCTGGCCTCCCTTTTGACCGGCTGCGCCACCTCTGGCCCGCAAGTGAACACATGGCGCGATACGCAATTTTCACCGACGATGACAAATACGATTGCGATGACCGACCGGCCCAAGCCAACCGCCGAAGATGCACAACTTGGCCAAATTCTCGTGACGGAAATGCAGCGCGCTGGTTTTGACTTCGTGCCGGCGGCGCAGGCTGATTATCTGCTCACTTATGTGACCGACAATCTCACTGATGAACAGCCATATTTACAAAGCTTGCCGCAAGAATCTCTGGCCTCGAATCGTCCACTCACTCCGCAAACGAGCGGACAGATTCTTGAAACGTATAACGCGCCGTCATCCAGAACCGTCACCCTCAAAACTTTCGTTTTTCGCAGCAAAGAAATCAGTCTCTATCTTTACACCAATCCGCAGAAACAGGCGGGCGGATTGAAAATGGTCTGGCAGGAAACAATCACCGCCGGAAAATCGGTCACGGCGGAGCAAGAGCATATCCTGGTCCGAACGCTACTGGATTATTTCGGCAAGAATCACAGCGGACGCGTTGATCTGGCTCAATAATTCTCGCCGCAAAATCGCCGCGTGAATAAATCAAGCTGTTGCGGCAAATCATTTCCGCTTTGGCGACTTCGGTGAAATTTGCTAGGTTAAAGCCGATGCCGGACATCGTCCTCACCACGCTCAACGCGAAGTTCAGCCACGTCGCGTTTGGATTGCGCTATCTGTTCGCCAATCTTGGCGGATTGCAAACACGCGCGTGCATCGCGGAATTCGACATCAACCAGCGCACGCTCGACATCGCGGAAATTTTGCTCGCGCGCGAACCGAAAATTCTCGGCTTTGGCATTTATATTTGGAATGTGGCGGAAACGACCGAAGTGATTGCCGCCATCCGCCGCATCCGGCCGGAAATCAAAATCATTCTCGGCGGACCGGAAGTCAGTTACGAAACCGAGGGCCAAAAAATTGTCGAGCTGGCTGACCACGTCATCACCGGCGAAGCGGATTTGAAATTTGCGGAGGTGTGCGGAGTTTTGCTTGGGGCCGAGCTGCCGCTCGGCCAGGACGCGCCGCAGCGCGTTCCTACCACGCTGCCCAAAATCATCGCCGCGCCGGTGCCGGAATTTTCGCGCATCGCCCTGCCCTACGAATTTTACACCGAAGCCGATCTCGCGCACCGCATCATTTATGTCGAAGCGTCGCGCGGCTGCCCGTTCACCTGCGAGTTTTGTTTGTCGTCGCTAGACATTCCGGTGCGCCAAGTTCCGCTGGAAAAATTTCTCGGCGAGATGCAAAAACTTTTGGATCGCGGCCTGAAACAATTCAAGTTCGTGGACCGCACGTTCAATCTGAACATCGCCACGAGCAAGGCGTTGTTGGAATTTTTCCTCGCGCGGCATCAGCCCGGAATGTTTTTTCATTTCGAAATGATTCCCGATCGGTTGCCCGCCGAACTGCGCGCGGTCATCGCCAAATTTCCGCCCGGCTCGCTGCAATTCGAGGTCGGCATCCAGACGTTCAATCCCGAAGTCGGCACACACATCAGCCGTCGCCAAAATTACGAACGGCTCGCGGATAATTTTGATTATCTCCGCCGCGAAACCGGCGTTCATATCCATGCGGATTTGATCGTCGGCCTGCCTGGCGAAACGATGGAAAGTTTTGCCGCCGGTTTTGACAAACTCATCGCGCTCGGCCCGCAGGAAATTCAAGTCGGCATTTTGAAACGGCTGCGCGGCACGCCAATCGTCCGCCACGATGCGGAATGGCAGATGACTTACGCCGCGCATACGCCTTACGAAATTTTGCAGAACAAGCTGCTCGATTTTGCGACGATGCAACGGCTGCGGCGTTTCGCGAAATATTGGGATTTGGTCGGCAACAGTGGAAATTTTGTTGAGGCGGTGAAATTGATTTGGTCGGTGGGGCGAGCGTCCCCGCGAGCCTAGTCAAACAAAATTCAAAATCACGCCCGGCTCGCGGGTACGCTCGCCCCACCAGAACAATCGTCGCCATTTTTTTCTTTCCTGCGTTTTAGCGACTGGCTTTACGCGCAGCTCAAACGGACGGACACCATCGCATTGACGCGATTGATGGAATCGCTATTCCAAT
>JAMFSG010000007.1 GCA_026225155.1 Verrucomicrobiota bacterium | reverse complement strand
CCGATCACCACCGGCCAGCCGCGCGTGCCGCGCACGATGCGCAGCGCAAAATAAATCAACACCGCGAGGATCAAAATTTCCACCGCGTGCCGCCAGCCGTCATCAAAATTAGTCCAGTTCCACATTGTGTTTCCGGGACAAAATCGCTTCCGCCATCCGCAACGCCTGAACCGTTTCCGCCACGTCGTGCGTGCGCATGATTTGCGCGCCTGATTCAATTGCCAGAGTCGCGCACGCGAGCGAAGCTGGCAAGCGTTCATTCAACTTTGCGCCCGAAATTTTTTCGATGAACGATTTCCGCGAAACGCCGAGCAGCAGCGGACGATTCAATTTGGCAAAAACTTCAAGGTTCGCCAGCAACTGCAAATTGTGTTCCAGCGTTTTGCCAAAACCGATGCCGGGATCAAAAATAATTTGCTCCGGAGAAATGCCGACGGCTTGTAATCTTTGCAAACGCTCTGAAAAAAAACGGCCAACTTCGTGGACAACATTTTTGTAGTGGGACAGGCTTCCAGCCTGTCCAGTTTGTTTGTGTAAATGGACAGGCAAGATGCCTGTCCCACTGCCGCCGGCGTGCATGCAAATGTAACCGGCGCGAAATTTCGCGACGATTTTCCACATCGCAGGATTTTTACGATTCGCGGCGACATCGTTGACAATGCTCGCGCCCGCTTGCAATGCCGCGCGCGCGATGGCGGGTTTCATCGTGTCAATCGAAAGCAAAATATTTTTGGCGGCGTGACTGGTGGGGCGAGCGTCCCCGCGAGCCGAGGCAACCAAACTTCCAAGCAACGTCCGGCTCGCGGGGACGCTCGCCCCACCAGCTTTCAACCGCGCCGCCAAATTTTCGATGACGGGAATCACGCGGCGCAATTCTTCCTTTTCCGAAACCGGTTTTGCGCCCGGCCGCGTGGATTCGCCGCCGATGTCCAAAATTTCCGCGCCTTCATCAACCAGTTTTAGCGCGTGTTCGATCGCGGCATCGGCATCGGGAAATTTTCCGCCATCGGAAAAAGAATCCGGCGTGACGTTGACAATGCCCATGACAAGCGCCAGGCGCGGAAAACGGAATTCAAATTGGCGGGCGCGAAAAAACATTCTCTGAATTTACGATATGCGATTTACGATTTACGTTGCCGCAGGCTGATGGGCGCGTAAATCGAAAATCGAAAATTGCCAGCCGCCGGCGAATCAAACTTTCGTGCGAAAGTAGGCGATCGTGTCGGTCAAACCGTCGGCGAGCTTCACTTTCGGTTCCCATTTCAAGATGGATTTCGCCTTGGTGATGTTCGGCTTGCGCTGTTTCGGATCGTCTTGCGGCAACGGTTTGTGCGCGATTTTGCTTTTGGATTTCGTGGCCTTGATGATTTGCTCGGCGAATTCGAGCATCGTCATTTCGGTCGGATTGCCAATATTCACGGGCAGATCGTAATCGCTCATCATCAGGCGATAAATGCCTTCGATCAAATCCGAGACGTAGCAAAAACTGCGCGTCTGTTTGCCATCGCCAAAAATCGTGATGGGTTTGTTCGTGATCGCCTGGCTGATGAACGCGGGGACGACGCGACCGTCGTTGATTCTCATGCGCGGGCCGTAAGTGTTGAAAATGCGGACGATGCGGGTCTCGACTTTGTGTTCGCGATGATACGCCATCGTCAACGCTTCGGCGAAACGCTTGGCTTCATCGTAACAGCCGCGCGGGCCGATGGTGTTGACGTTGCCCCAATATTCTTCGACTTGCGGAT
>JAMFSG010000040.1 GCA_026225155.1 Verrucomicrobiota bacterium | reverse complement strand
GGGCGAAATTGTGATCATCAACGAAAAGGGATTGATCAGCATCCAGGCGTTTCCCGAGCATAAACGCGAGGCTTTTTGCATTTTTGAATACGTCTATTTCGCGCGGCCGGACAGCGTGATCAACGGGCACAGCGTCTATGAAGTTCGCAAGGCCATGGGGCGGCAGCTCGCCCGCGAACATAATGTAAAGGCGGACCTGGTCATTCCCGTGCCGGACAGCGGCGTGTGCGCGGCGATGGGTTATTCCGAGCAATCCGGCATTCCTTACGAGATGGCGTTCATCCGCAACCATTACGTCGGGCGCAGTTTTCTCCAGCCGACGCAGCTCATCCGCGATTTCAACGTGCGCGTGAAATTGAACCTCATCGAATCGCTCGTGAAAGACAAACGCGTCGTGATCGTGGACGATTCAATCGTGCGCGGGACGACGTGTCGTTCACGCGTGAAAACTTTGAAAGAAGCCGGCGCGAAGGAAGTTCACGTCGCCGTGAGTTGTCCGCCGCACATGAACCCGTGCGTGTATGGCATTGATTTTCCCGACCGCACCAAGTTGATGGCCGCGAATAACACCGTGGACGAAATCCGCAAATACTTGAACGCGGATTCGCTGCATTATCTGTCGCAAGCCGGCATGGTCGCCGCGACCGGCAAGCCGAAGGAAACTTTTTGCATGGCGTGTTACGACGGCAATTATCCCGTGCCTTACGATCCGCTGCTGAACAAGCACATCATCGAACGTCGCAAACGCACCACGCAAACGTTGGGTGAAGTCGTCGAGCGCGAAAATGAGCAGGGCAAGTTGCTGCCGGTTTGATGCGACGTAGATGTCGGCTAAAATCGTGAAAATTAAAATTTATTCCGGCGCAATTATTTTTGCGATTTTGGCAGTTTGCATTGCGGCGCATGGGACGGTTTTTGGTATTACAAGCACCACGGACTCGATCAGTCTCACCAGCTTGCGCGGAGCAATCATTCGGGCAAATTCCATCGGCGGAACGAATACAATTCTTCTTCTAAATAGCACTTATCGACTTGTCTTGACTGGGAGCGATGAAAAAGCAGGATTCACCGGTGACTTGGATGTCACCAATGGCAAGCTCACCATCATGAATTTGTCCGCTTCGAAAACAATTATTGATGCGACCGCTCTGGGCGATCGCGTATTTCTGATTTTTACGAATGCGCAATTGACCTTGTCAAATCTCGTCATCACCGGCGGAAACTTGCCGGGAAATAATTTTAGCCTAGCAGAGGGTGAGTCAGGCGGAGCGATTTATAATTCAGGAAAATTGATCTTGAAAAATTGTGTGGTGACAAATAATTCAAGCGGCGGCGGCAATTTTCCAGAAGGAAATGGTGGCGGCACCGAGGGCGGTAGTGGTGGCGGCATCTATAATCAAGGGATCCTGACGATGAGCAATTGCATCGTTGCTGGAAATTTCTCCGGCGGTGGTGCCGACGGTGCTTTCGGAGGAAATGGCGGTGGCATTTACAATGTCGGTTCATGCGCCCTGACGAATTGTTTTATCATTGGAAATTCTGGTGGTGCCGGCGGAAATCCCGAAGGCAACTTATTTGGTTTTGGCGGCGGCGGCGGAACAGGCGGCGGCATTTATAATTCGGGGACAATGATTTTGAGAAATTGCGCCCTCAGCAATAATTTGGGTGGCACCGGCGGGGCTGGCGGCGATCCTGGCAATGCTTCGATAGGTTCACCGGGCGGATTTGGTGGTCGTGGTGGCGATGGGGCTGGAATTTATAATGCTGGCATTTTGAAGATGAGTTTTTCCACGATTAATAATAATTCCTGTGGTAATGGCGGTGATGGTGCGAGTTTTGGAGCCGGCGGAAATGCTGGTGCGGGTGGCAATGGCGGCGGGATTTACAATGCGGGCACTTTGACTTTAACCAATTGCACAATCAGCAGCAATCTGGGCGGAACGGGTGCGCGAGGTGGAACCGGATTTTTTTATGCTGGGGCGGCTGGCGGCGCTGGCGGAAGTGGTGCTGGGATTTACAATGCCAGTTCTTTAATTTTAAGTTCATGCACGGTTGCTTTCAATAAAACCGGGGTTGGTGGCGCGGCTGGCAACAGTGGGAAAGAAAATTCAACTCCCGCTTTTTCCGGTGGCGACGGCGGAAACGGCGGCGGTATTTTCAACGGCACAGATGGTTCAACCGTTACGTCCGGCAATACTTTGATCGCGCTGAATTTATCGAGCGCGGGCGGTTTGGGCGGCACAAATTATGACGGTTCAACGGGAAATTCTGGTGCGGATGGTCTGGGTCGCGATGCCTCCGGAAATTTTGTTTCCCAAGGATTTAATTTGGTCGGCATTGTTGATGGCAGCACGGGCTTCACCAATGGTTTCAAGGCTGATTTGACGGGCGATCTGGCCAACCCAAAAGATCCGCTGCTTGGGCCGTTGCAAAACAATGGCGGTTTCACTGGGACTCATGCGTTGTTGTTGGGCAGTCCGGCAATTGACCAAGGCAAGAGTTTCGGGCTTGTGACTGACCAGCGTAAACAAGTTCGTCCGCATGATTATTTTTCCATATCAAATGCCGTGGGTGGGGATGGCAGTGACATTGGGGCTTTCGAATCGGTTCTGCCGATCTTGAGCCTGACCAAATCTGCGGCGAGCATCGTGATCTCATGGGATACGAATTCGCCTGGTTACATTTTGGAATGCGCCACCAATTTAGCGTTGCCTGATAGTTGGACTACAGCCATCGGGACAACCTTAGTTGTCAACAAACAGTTTCGGGTCATAAACCAGATGGATTCCGGAAAAATGTATTTTCGCTTGCGCAGCAATTGATGCAAACCGCATTGACGCTGCGGACGTCCGGCGCCAGAATCCTTGTTAAATATGAAAGTGTCCGCCTTAACAAGGGAGCGGCCAGAGTTTTCAACTCGTCACTCACTCGATACTCGTTTTTCAACCGTTCCGACCGTGGATCAAATCATGGTCGAAGAACGCGCCGCGTCCTTCGGCAAGCGCAGCATCAAGGCCAGCGCCAAGCTCGCCGGACTCAAGCTCGCCGTGTCCATGTGCGACCTTACCACGCTCGAAGGCAAGGACACGCCCGGCAAAGTCGCCTATCTCTGCCGCAAGGCGCTTCAGCCTATCGAGGCAAAATACGATGTGCCGAGCTGCGCTGCCGTGTGCGTTTATCCGAACATGGTGAAATACGCGCGCAAATTTCTCGGTAGTGGCACGGGCATCCTGCCCGTGCGGTCAGCAACTCACGGGCAAGATGCCCGTGCTACTATTCCACTCATCGCCGCCGTCGCCACCGGTTTTCCCAGCGGACAATATCCCTTGCGCACCAAGCTCGAAGAAGTCCGCCGCACCGTGGCGGATGGCGCGGATGAAATTGACATGGTCATTGACCGTTGCGCTTTTCTCGCCGGCGATCACGCGAAAGTGTTCGACGAAATTGCCGCCACGAAGGAAGCCTGCGGCGCGGCGCATTTGAAGGTCATTCTCGAAACCGGCGAACTTGTCACCTACGACAACGTCCGCCTCGCCAGCGAAATCGCGATGCAGGCCGGCGGCGATTTCATCAAGACCAGCACCGGCAAAGTTTCGCCGGCCGCGACCATGCCCGTCACGCTCGTCATGCTGGAGGCCATCCGCGATTATTTTTTCGCCACCGGCATCCGCATCGGCATGAAGCCCGCCGGCGGCATCCGCACGTCCAAGCAGGCGCTCGCCTACCTCGTGATGGTCAAGGAAACCCTCGGCGACGACTGGCTCAACCCGCAGATGTTCCGCTTCGGCGCGAGCACGCTCGTCAACGACGTGCTGATGCAAATCGCCAAGCAGGTGGATGGTAATTATCAAGGGCCGGATTATTTTTCGTTGCCGTGAACAATCCTGAACTAGAAAAAGAATACCAGACGATTCAGCCGCATTGTGAATCGTTCGCGAACGAATTAATTCGGCAGTTGAAAGAACTTCTGTCCCAAGAGGAAAAGATTTCGTCTGAATTTATTCTTCAATATCGAATTAAACGCCTCGACTCTATGTTTCAAGCGATAGAGAGCAAATCGCTCGCAATTAAGAGCGTTCGAGATTTTGACGATTTGATTGGCTTACGGGTAATTTTAACCTTCAAGCGAGAAGCTGACCTTGTTTGTGAATTGATTAGGAAAAATTTGAAGGTTCTTGTTGAAAAAGATATTCAGGCAAAGCTTGGAGAGAGAGAGTTTGGATATTCATCTGTTCATTTCATCGCTGAACCACCCACTAGTTGGCAAAGTATGCCCACCTTTAAAAAAGCGGTGGGATTTCGTGCGGAAATCCAAGTCCGAAGCGGAGCGCAACATATCTGGGCGTCTGCTTCGCGCGTTTTACAATACAGACAGGAGCAAAGTGTGCCGCCGCCAGTGCGTCGAGCAATTAATCGTGTATCAGCTTTGCTAGAAATGGCTGATTTAGAATTTGAGCGAGTTTTGACCGAGAGAACATCTTACGTCGCCCATGTTAAAACTGACTCAGCTTCAGAAGAATTGAATGTGGACTTGCTGGCAAAAATTTTAGACGAACACCTTCCGTCAGAAAATAAATCACCTGAAAGCGAAAATTACGCAGCACTGTTGCAGGAATTAATACATTTTTCTATAAACACCCCTCAAAAACTTCGCGATCTGCTAAACAAGTTTCATAACGCGATCGAAGAAGACGAAGCTGAATCAGTTGAACGATGCAATACGGAAATGGCATCTGGTCAAAAGCCTAGGGGTGCTGGAATTGAGCGCGTAAAGCGCGGCGTTTATTATACGCATGTTGGGCTTGCAAGAGTTGCGTTAAGAAAAGAAGTCGGGAAGAAATGGAATGAATATATAGAATCGAGAAAGAGGAAAAAACCAATCTCCGCTCCTAAAGCTTAATAATTTCATGAAAACGAAACTTAAACCCGTGAAACTTTCCGCCAAGCGCGCCGTCGCTGCTTCAACTCACGCCGTTGTGCCGCTCAAGGAACGCCGCCTGAACTTCGGCAACAAGTGGGACTTTGCACCGGCGCCGGAAGATTCCAAGAATTACGTCATCGCACCGCAGCATGAGCTGTTCATCAACGGCAAGTTTGTGAAGCCGACGTCGGGGAAATATTTCGAGTCCATCAATCCTGCCACCGAACAGACGCTCACGACGATTGCGGCGGCGAATGCCGAGGACGTGGATAGCGCGGTGAAGGCGGCGCGCAAAGCTTACGACAAGGTCTGGAGCAAGATGCCGGGTCGCGAGCGCGGCAAATATCTTTATCGCATTGCGCGCATCATCCAGGAAAAGTCACGCGAACTGGCGGTGCTTGAAACGATGGACGGCGGCAAGACAATCAAGGAAAGTCGCGACGTGGATTTGCCGCTCGTGGCCGCGCACTTTTTTTATTACGCGGGCTGGGCGGACAAGTTAAAATACGCGTTCCCCGGAAAAACACCGCAGCCGTTGGGCGTCGCGGGGCAGATCATTCCGTGGAATTTTCCGCTGCTCATGGCCGCGTGGAAAATCGCGCCTGCGCTCGCATGCGGCAACACCGTCGTGCTCAAGCCCGCCGAAACCACGAGCCTCACGGCGATGCGGCTGGCGCAGATTTTTCAAGAGGCCGGACTGCCCGACGGCGTAGTGAACATCGTCACCGGCGCGGGCGAAACCGGCGCGGCGCTCGTCAATCATCCGGACATCAACAAGCTCGCGTTCACCGGCAGCACAGAGGTCGGCAAGCGCATCGCGCAGGCGGTCGCGGGCACGAAGAAGAAGCTCACGCTCGAACTCGGCGGCAAGGCGGCGAACATTTTGTTCGAGGACGCGCCGATTGATCAGGCCATTGAAGGCGTCATCAACGGAATCTATTTCAATCAGGGCCACGTTTGTTGCGCGGGTTCGCGGTTGTTCGTGCAGGAAGGAATTTATTCCAAGGTCATCAAAAAACTGCGCGACCGCATCCAGACGTTGCGCGTCGGCAATCCGCTCGACAAAAACACCGACATCGGCGCGATCAATTCGCGGCCGCAGCTCGAAAAAATCCGCGAGCTGGTGCAAAGCGGCGTGGACGAAGGCGCGGAGTTGACGCAGACGCAATGCACGCTCCCGGCCAAAGGATATTGGTTCGCGCCGTCGTTTCTCACGGGCGTCACGCACGCGCATCGCGTGGCGTCGGAGGAAATTTTCGGGCCGGTGTTGAGCGTGATGACGTTCCGCACGCCGGAGGAGGCGTTCGAGCGCGCGAACAACATCCCCTACGGCTTGAGCGCGGGCGTGTGGACGGACAAGGGCAGCAAGATTTTCAAGATGGTCAACAAGCTGCGCGCCGGCGTCGTCTGGGCGAACACCTACAACAAGTTCGACCCGACGAGTCCGTTCGGCGGCTACAAGGAAAGCGGGTTTGGTCGCGAGGGTGGCTTGCACGGGCTGGCGGCGTATTGTCAGCTGGATTAAATTTGAGAATTATTTCAGCATGTGCAGATAAGCGACCAAAGCCGCAATTTCTGCTGGCTGAAGTTTTTTGGCGAAGGCGGTCATCTGGCCTTTTTTGCCGTTGCGGATCCGGTTGGTGATCCATTCGTCGGATTCGTCCAAGCAATGCAAATCCGGCCCGTCGTCGCCGTGCGCGTCTGCGCCATGACAATGCGCGCAATTTTTCAAAAACAATTTCTGCCCCGACAACAGGTTTGGATTTGCCGGATTGTTCGTCGATGAATTTTTTGGGGTTTCAATCGGGACGTTGTTTTGCGCGCTGGAGATCGCGCAAAACAATGCCAGCGAAAAAAGTGGAAATAATTTTTTCACGTTTCAAAAATCAGATGAGCGTGGAATCCACGATCGCGAGGGAATTTTTTCCTTCGAGATAATTCACGTCGGTGATGCCGAGATGGTCGCGCAATTTTCCCGCCTCGATTTTCATCGGGCCGGGCTTCGGTGCTTTGCCGGGTTCGGGCTGCGGAAACGCCGTGGACATCGCGGTGTGAAATGTCACGCTGCCTTCGACTTTTTTCATCGTCTGATGGATGTGGCCGTTGAGGATCGTCACCGAGCCGAAGCGTTTCAAATAACTCAACGCCTGCGCGCCGTCGTTCGTGCCCCAGCCCCATTGCGGATAAACTTCCCAGAGCGGAATGTGCGCGAAAACGACGATCGGCGTTTCGCTCGAACGGCCTTTCAAATCATCCGCGAGCCACGCGAGCTGGTCTTGGCCGAGCGAACCGAGTCCGTTTTGCTGGATGTCCATGACGTTGACCAGGCCGATGAAATGGATGCCGCGCTGGTCAAAACTATACCAGCCGCTGCCTTTGGAATTTTTGCCGAAACGGTCGAGATAAAGTTTTCCGTTGTCGCCGGTGACATCGTGTTCGCCGGGCACGAAGAAAACCTGTTTCGTTTTCAATCCTTTGAGCAATTGATCGAGCGTATCAAATTCTTCCGCGTCGGCGAGGTGCGTCAAATCGCCGGTGTGCAAAATAAAATCCGGTTGTTCCGGCAAGGCGTTGATGCGCGCGATCGCTTCTTTCAAAGTGCCAGCGACGTCGGTGTTGATGCCTTCTTTGTTGAAGCCGATGTGCGAATCGCTGATCTGCACGAAACTGAAACTGCCTTTTGCAATTTCGCTCGCACTCGCACGCGACGACAGCAACGACGAGCCGAGCAAGCCGCCGCTGACCGTCCAAAGCATTCCCGTTCCCGCCCAGGCCATACATTCCAAAAAGCCGCGCCGGTCGAGGCCGTCTTTGTCGTGATCGTTCAAAATGAATTTTTCTTTTGTTTTCATGTCTTTGATTTGTGGTTTTACTTTCACAAACAAAGACTTGCGGCAAAAAAATTATTCCACCGGGAATAAAATCGTTGCCAGCGCAGTCTGGACTTGAATTGATGCGACCTTGCAAATGGAAGAACAGTTGAAATTCGAGCAGATTGTCTTGCCGCACCTCGACGCGGCTTACAATCTCGCGCGCTGGCTGGCCGGCAACGACCACGACGCCGAGGACATCGCGCAGGAAGCGTGTGTCCGCGCGTTCCGGTTTCTCGGCAACTATCGCGGCAGCAACGACCGCGCGTGGTTGCTCACGATCGTCCGCAACACGGCTTACTCGTGGTTCAAAAAAAATCGTCCGTCCGCGATTGTCGCGATCAACGACGATGAACTCATGGAAATCGAAGATCACGCGAATGCGAACCGCGCGTTTCACCATGCGGACGCCGACGTTTTACGCGCTGCGCTCGAAGCGTTGCCGTTGGAATTTCGCGAGGCGCTCGTGCTACGCGAAATTGAAGGTTTTTCTTACAAAGAAATCGCCGAGGCCGTGGATGTTCCAGTCGGAACCGTGATGTCGCGACTCGCCCGCGCGCGGCAGCAGTTGCAAGATCACGTCGAACGGAAAGGAAATTTATGAACT